>MWBW01000004.1 GCA_002069725.1 Firmicutes bacterium ADurb.Bin248
CGTGTTTTTTCTACCCCTATTTTACCACAAATTATTCGAAAACCCCAGCTCTTGCCAGGGTTTTTCGACAGGCTGAACCTCCCGCCTAGCGGGAGGTTTTCGATATACAAGGAACGGCCCGCGTTTGAAGCGCGGGCCGGTTTCATGCCGTTGGGGAAACGGGGAGGGTTTGATTCGCCGGGGGCGGTTTGCGCGCGTGAGGGTGGTATAACTTGAATTTCAAAAAGTTCGTATTATGCTTGTTTTATAGAGTTGCGAAATATATCAAGCCGTTCCTTATCGCAATAAGGAATTACCAACTTCGTAACTTCCTCGGCGGTAATACCTAAATTGCATTGACCCGGATAATGACTATCGCGGTAAATATCACACGAATGATATTTTCCGCATTCCACACAATTAGCATATCCTTTTTCCGTAGGGCAGGGAAAGTATCGGCAATCTTTCGTCTTTCTTGTTTCAGCACAGCCCGGACAGTTAAATACACCATCCCACCGCTCTACATTTATGTCTGGAACACAGTTGTGATAGCACAGCCAATTAATATAGCCGAAATTCTCGCTTTCCGAGAAGTCGTTTCTGTCGCTCTTTTTACTTCCAAGACACAAATCGCATCGACGACCGCAAAGGAATTTATTCGGTTCATTCAAATTAACCGTGAGTTGTTCAAACGGACGATGCCGTTCGGAAGGTACGGTTTTCTTTAACGTCTCGAAAACAATATTCAGCAAGGTTTCATCGGCGATTCGGAAGTCTTCATCCGCGATATGTATATCGAAGATACCATCGTCAAGCATGATAGCGGCCAACTGTTCGCCGCCTGCACTGAAAATAAGTGAGGCCTTCCCATCCCAGATTTCATCCGCCATATAGAACAAACGGATATGCCCAAGCAATTTAGAAAAAGCCGTGAACGAATCTTTTAATAACGGTTCCAATTCTTTCGGCGAAGTTAAGATTCTACCGTCGTCAGCGTAAATATGATACATATGGTTCCTCTTTCTGAATTGCTCAGTATATAAATAATCCGCAGTTCAAAGCCGCCCGATAGACCTTTTCGTTTGTTTTTTGAGTATCGCAAAAAGAAGTATGCCGCAATGCTTCTCCGCAACAGACCCGCCCGCAGGCGGCGTCCCTTGATTGTCAATTTTCAATTGTCAATTATTCCCGCCCCGCCCCTGCGCGCTTTTCCATGCAATAGAGCATCTCCCCGTCGAGGCGCATGATTCCGCCCTTGTGCGCGTAGCCCAGGCGCTCGTAGAAGCCGCGGGCGGTAATCGACGCGAAAAGCTCCGCGCGCGAAGCGTTGAGAAAGTATTCGTCCGCCTCGAGCGCGGCCATGAGCGCGCGCCCGATGCCCGCGCCGTGGTATTCCGGCAGCACGAACACGGTCTGTATGAGGCATTCCCCGGCTCCGGCGGGCGATATCGCGCCCGCGCCGACGACGCGGCCCTCCTCGAGCGCCGCGTACATATGCCCCCCGGCGGCTATGGCGCGCACCCTGTCCGCATCGTAGCGCGAGGACAGCGCCTCCATCTCGGCCAGGGGATAGTCCCGCGCGTTGACTTCAAGCAAATTCCGTTTGACGAGCGCGGAGACCTGCTCCGCGTATTCGCCGGAAAACCTGCGGATCTCCATATGCGCCCTTCCCCGGCGGCGCGCGCGACGACAGGCGGCCCCGAAGCGTCGTGATCCGGAGCCGCGGGCGCCGCGCCGCCGCGCGTATGAACCGGTTACGGCGTTTCCTGGCTGGCCGTGATCATGACGGTGCCGTCCGTGTACGTAACCGAAATGATCAGGCTGGAATCGTTTTTGGCGCTGTAGGAGAAACCGCCGTCATAGTTCATTTCGTACGCGTCGAGGGTGAAGTCCTCCTTCACCTCGTCGATGTAATTCTTGGCGTCATCCTCCTCGACGGAATCGATCGTGAGCAGCAGGGATTCTTCGCTCTGCATGACGTAAGAGACGGTGCCCTTCTTAAGCTCCGGGATCTTCTTTGCCAGACCGGAATCGGGCCATTCCGTACCGCCGATGGTGGTGGTCGAGCCGTCCTCGCCCTCTATGGTCATGGTGTCGCCGTCGATATCGACTTCGGCGTCTCCGCCCTGCTCGAGCATTTCTTCGACGAGCTTCTCGCCGATCTTCTTCCTGATGTTGCAGCCCGCGAGGGCGAGCAGCATCGCAAGAGCCATGAGTATCGCGATGATCCTTTTCACAAGCAATCTCCTCCGGTTGATGATGTTGGTTTATCCGTTCACGCCGGGCCGTTCCCCGGCGGGATGGCGGTGGTTGACGTTCAAAGCCTCGTGCCGCAATCCTGGCGGAACGTCACGCCGTCCGGATTGCGCGTTGAGGAGCTTCACATATGGCTTTGCTTAGCTTTTATAGTATATTATAACATATCGGGGCGTAGTTGCAAGAGAAGGGAAAGCGCGCGCCGCGCCGGATCCCACGAACGGAATCGGAATATGCGATTTTCCGGCTTAACCGGCGGAGCGCTTACAGCGTCACCACGACGCCGTTTTTGCGCGATTCCTCCGCGGCGAAGCAGATCAGATGGCTCTGGATCGACTCGCGGATCGAGCTCCTGACCGCGTTCTCCTCGCCCGCCTCCATCCTCACGAACGCGTCGATGAGCGCGAGGTCGCCGCCCGCGTGGCCGTCCGCCATGCCGCCGATGGGCGGGTTCTCGGTGGTGCGGACGGAGCCTGTGCGGAAATCCGTCACCTCAATGGTTTCGTCGCTCATCTTGGCGCGGATCTCCCCGTGCGAACCCATGACGTGTATCGTGCGGCCGTGGCGGAAATCCGTGAAGGCGGAAACGGTCATGGTCGCGCTCGCGCCGCCGTCGAACTCGAGTATCGTGGACTGGTGATCGACCACGTCGTTGTCGCAGCGGTACACGCAGCGGCCGTAAGGCCCCTCGCGCAGCGCCCGCATGCGCCCCTCGGGGCTGAAATCGCTCGTGACGACGTTGATCGGCCAGCCCGTGTAACCCGGGATCATATAGATGCGCGCCGCGTTGTAAGGACAATCCGGCACGGCGCAGTCGAGGCAGCGCGCGGCGCTCCCTTCGGGCGCGTTCTCCGCCCTGAAGTGCTTGAGGCTGCCGAACGAGGCGACGCGGCGGCAGTCCTTCCCCATAAGATAAAGGAGTATGTCCGTGTCGTGGCAGGATTTGGCGAGTATCATGGGGCTGGTTTCATCCTCGCGCCGCCAGTTCCCGCGCACGTAGCTGTGCGCCATGTGCCAGAAGCCGATGTTCTCGCAGTGCGAAACGGCCTGCACCTCGCCGATCTCCCCGCCGTCGATAACGGCCTTGATGCCGTTGAAGAAGCGCGTGTAGCGCAGCACGTGGCACACGACGGCGCTCCTGCCCGTGCGCTCCGACGCGTCGAGTATGCGCGCGAGCTCCGCGGCGGTTTTGGCGACGGGCTTTTCGAGCAGCACGTCCAGCCCGCGTTCCATGGCGGTTACGGCCGGCTCGACGTGATGGTTATCCTGCGTGGCGACGAGCGCCGCGTCCGCCTCGACGCCGGAGGCGAGCGCGTCGCGCCAATCCGAAAAGATGAATTCCTTCGGAACATGGTAGCGCGCGGCGAAGGCGCCGCGCTTTTCCTCGACGGGATCGGCGACCGCGACGAAACGGAGCTTGTCCGGGCAGAGCAGCGCGTAGGGCGCGTAGGCGTCCATGCCGCGGCTGCCCGCGCCGAGGCAGATCATACGAACGGGTTGCTGCATAGCGATATCCTTTCTGTTATGAAGAAAATGAAGCGGCCGGTTTATCCCATTTTACCACGCGGGCGCGAAAAAGGGAAGAAAAGGGAGCCGCCCATGGGAACGGCTCCGGAATAAGCATATGCGGTTCAGGCCGCCAAACAAGTGACGGCGGAATCGCCCGTTCAGTTCATGTTTGACGATCTACGGCCGTCCGCCGCGATCTCGTATGTCCATGTGCAAACATACTGACCCTGAAAATACAGATCCGTGTAACCCTGATTCCCGCTGAGCGACGTTGATTGTGTAAAACTCTGCGCAAACGGCCCGGATATGGAAGCCGACACGCTTAACATCCGGCTCCGATTATCGACCTGTGAATAAACGGCTCTTACCGTCGAGTGAACCGTCGCCATCACAACGCCGTTTTGATCCCTAACATCGTGGCTGAAGATCGCGGTAACTTTTTTCCCGTCGGGACCGTCCGTCCAGTTGATATCCGTTACCTTGACTTTATCCGAATCCTCCGCGCGGGTGCTTACGATGGTAATATGATAAGCGGGGATAAACAAAACCGAAGCATCGCAGCCCGGTATCTGTGCGGACTGCGCGCTCGGAGCGGCATTCACGGGCGCGCCGGCGCTTGCGGGCTTCCCTTCGGCAAGCGCGGGAACACCCATGCCCAGGCACAGGATAAGCGCGAGCGCGACCGCTGTCATCTTCTTCATCATTGATTGCTCCTTTCATTTTAATTTAATCCGGTAAGCTCCATGTCCCGGCTTATTCCTGCACCGGACTCACCTCCATCTTATATTTCCAGCCACGCAAAAAAATGATATTGTTTTCTAAAAAATACCACGATTTAAGAAAGCTTTCAACCATAATATGTGAACAATTCATGAAACCGTCCCTAAAAGATAGAAAAAGACGATTCCGGTCAGAAATCGTCTTTTTCGCCATGTATTTCTATTTCGCCGCCGGGGCCGATATCATCCCGGCGAAAGGCTTATATAAACAGGTTTACGTTGGATTCCTCCGCGTCCCCGAGGTACGCGCCCACGCCGCCGAGCTCCACGCCCTCGATGAGCTCCTCCTCCCTGATGCCCATGACGTCCATGCTCATCGTGCAGGCGACGATCTTTACGCCCGCGGCCATAGCCTTTTTGATGAGCTCCTCGAGCGAATCCACGCGCTTGCCCCGCATGATCATCTTCATCATGGCCGTGCCCATGCCGGCCATGTTCATGCGCGAGAGCTTGAGCTTCGCGCTCCCGCGCGGCAGCATCGCGCCGAACATCGACTCCATGAAGCTCTTCTTCACGCGCTGCTTCTTTGCTTTGCGAAGCGCGGTCAGGCCCCAGAAGGTGAAGAACATCGTGACCTTCCTCCCCATCGCAGCCGCGCCGTTGGCGATGATGAAGCTCGCGAGCACCTTATCGAGGTCGCCCGAGAACACGATGATGGTCTTGCCGTCCGCCGCGTCCCGCGCCGCGACGGGCGCCGCCGGGCTGCCCTTGCGGACGGTGGCGACATAATCGCCGCCCCTTCGCGCGTTGGTGAGCAGCGTGTTGCCCGTGCGCCTGCACCAGGCGCCGATGTCGCGCGCGAAGCCGGGGTCGGACGCGGAAACCTCCATGACCTCCCCTTCCTTCATATCGCGCATGGTCTCGAACACCTTCATGATCGGGCCGGGGCACTGCATGCCGCTGCAATCGACGCGCATGCTCGCGACGGGGATATCCTTAGCGTCCACATGGCCGCTGTCGGCCACGGGCGCGGCGCCGGTGACGTTCATATGTTCCTCCTCGTAATGCGTGGACTGGTAGAAGCGCGTTCCGCCGGGATAGAGCAGCACGTCGGCGAAGCCGCTGTTCATCAAAATGCGCGCCGCGTTGTAGCTGCGCACGCCTATGGCGCAGAAGGCGATGACGGTCCTGCTCCTGTCGAGCTCGCCGATCCTACCGCGAAGCTGCCCGAGCGGGATGTGCACGGCGTTCGGCAGCGAGAAGGCCATAAGCTCCGCGTCCTCGCGAACATCCAGCAGCACGGCGCCGGGATTCTTTTCAACCGCGTCCCAGCCGGAGAACTTGACGAGGCCGGAGAGGACGTTGCCCGCGACGAAGCCCGCCATATTGACGGGGTCCTTTGCGGAGGAATACGGCGGCGCGTAGGCGAGCTCGAGCGAGGCGAGCTCCGCGACGCCCCCGCCCAGGCGCATGGTTGCGGCGATGGTGTCGATGCGCTTGTCCACCCCGTCGCGGCCGACGATCTGCGCGCCGTAGAGCTTCTTGCCGTCCATGCCGAACAGGAGTTTGAGCGTGAGCGGCGTCGCGCCCGGATAATAGCCCGCGTGCGAGTTCTGCGTGACGATGACGCTCTCGTAATCCTTCCCCCTGACAAGGCCGCGCCTGACGAGCGTTTTTTCGTTCGCGCCCGTGCTCGCGGCGGTCAGCTCGAACACCTTGGCGACCGACGAGCCCTGCGTGCCCTCATATTTCTCATCCGCGCCCATGATGTTGTTCGCGGCGATGCGGCCCTGCTTGTTCGCGGGGCCCGCGAGGGGGACCATGGCCTTATCTCCGAACACGAAATCCCCGACCTCGACGACGTCGCCCACGGCGTAGATCGAAGGATCGGAGGTTCTGAGATGTTCGTCCACGACGACGCCTCCGCGCGCGTTGACAGCGAGCCCCGCGGCCCCGGCGAGCTCGCCGTTGGGCTTTACGCCTATGGCCAGTATCGCGAGCCCCGCGGAAACGGTTTTGCCGGATTTGAGCACGACGTCCACGCCGTCGCCCTTATCCACGAAGGAGGCGACGCCGTCGCCGAGGTGGAGCGCGACGCCGTTCGCCGCGATGTTCTCGTGCAAAAGCTGCGCCATCTCGTAATCGAGCGGCGCCATGACCTGGTCGAGCATCTCTATGATGGAAACCTCAAGCCCCGCGTGGCGCAGGTTCTCGGCCATCTCAAGCCCGATGAAGCCGCCGCCGATCACAGCGGCGCTCTTCACGCCTTCCTTCACAGCCGCCTTGATCCTGTCCGTATCGCCGACTGTCCACAGGCTCATGATCCGCTCGGAATCGATCCCGGGGATCGGCGGCCGCAGCGGCGAGGACCCTGTGGCGAGCACGAGCACGTCGTAGCTTTCCCCGTAGGTTTCGCCGGTGTCGAGCCGCTTCACAATCACGGTCTTTTTCCCGCGGTCGATGGAGACGGCCTCATTCTTCACGCGCACGTCCACGTTGTACTTCTGCCGCATGGCCGCGGGGGTCTGCAGCAGCAGCGCGGCGCGCGATTTGATCACGTCCCCCACGTAGTACGGCAGCCCGCAGTTGGCGTAGGAAATATACTCCCCGCGCTCAAGCATGACGATCTCGATGTTCTCGTCGAGCCGCCTGAGCCTTGCCGCGCAGCTCGCGCCGCCCGCTACGCCGCCGATGATGACGACCTTCATAGATGTTTCCTCCCGTTTGCTTCGCGCACATGGGCGCGGACGATTCGGTATCTTCTCCCGGCGGCGGCATTCTCATACGATCGTTATAGATTTCACAATCATGTTCGCACGCCGCGCCGCGCCGTTACAGCCTTAGTTTATCCCCAAAGCCCGCGGTAAACAGTGACAATATCACAGTAACAGACAAAAACCGGGCCGGCGGAACGTCGGCCCGGCATGGCGCGGCAGGATCAGTAGTTTTCTTTGTGCACCTCGAAGTAGGCGTTGCTGTGCTTGCACACCGGGCAGATCCCGGGCGCTTTCCTGCCCATCACGAGATGCCCGCAGACGCGGCATTCCCACATGGTTTCCTCGCTCTTCTCGAACACCCTCTGCATCTCGACGTTCTTCAAAAGCGCGCGGTAGCGCTCCTCGTGCGCCTTCTCGATAGCGCCCACGCGACGAAGGCGCGCGGCGAGCTCGGAGAAGCCCTCCGCCTCGGCGTCTTTGGCGAAGTTCTCGTACATATCCGTCCACTCGTAGTTTTCGCCCGCGGCGGCGGCGAGCAGGTTCTCGGCGGTGTTGCCGAGGTGGCCCAGCTCCTCGAACCAGATCTGCGCGTGCTCCTGCTCGTTGCGCGCGGTCTTGAGGAAAATCTCGCTGATCTGGTCGTATCCTTCGCGCGCGGCGACCTGCGCGAAGTAGGTGTACTTGTTGCGCGCCTGGCTCTCGCCGGCGAAAGCGGCCTCTAGGTTCTTCTCGGTCTTTGTGCCCGCGTAGGGGTTCTTCTTTTCAGCCTGTTCCTCGAGCCTGACGAACTTGCTCGCGGGCGCCTTGCAGCGCGGGCAGACGAAATCCTCGGGCAGAGGCCCCTCGTGAACGTAACCGCAGACCGTGCATTTCCACTTTTCCATTTTAATACCCTCCGTATGTTCGTTTACTTTGATGTTGTTGAGAAGTTTTTCCAAAGCTTCGCGCAGGAATTCGCCGTCCTGTTCAAACGCGCGGAGCGAAAGCAAAAACGCGCGCGCGTTCGCGCTCTGCGGCAGCATGTAACCCGCCTCGCGGACAAGGTCCTCCGCCATGAGGCGGTTCGATTTTTCGAGCGCCGCGGCAAGCCTGCCGGGCAACGCCGCGGATATGCCTTCCTGCTCCGCCTTGCTCGAAACGAGCGCGCGGAGCGCCGCCGCGACCGCATCCGACTTTGCCTGCTGGGGCGGAAGCTCCGCGGGAACCATGGAAATCGCGCCCGAAGGGCAAGCTTCGGCGCAATCGCCGCAGCCGATGCATTTTGAGACGTCGATGACGCTGTTCTCGGTGTCCGTCGCGCCTGAGGGGCAAACGTAGAGGCACAGGCAGTCCTTCGTGCAAAGTCGGATGTTCCTGACCGCGTATTTCTTCGCCATAACCTTACCTCCCCTCGATCCTTTCGAATTTCCAGCCCGGCACCTTGCACACCGGGCAAAGATCCGGCGGATTGTCCCCAATATAGAGGAAGCCGCAGATCGTGCAGACGTACACGCCCGTGTTCGCGAGCATGGCCTCGCCTTCCTTCTCATAGCGCGCGAGCAGGGACTTGTGTATGCGCGTGACCTTCTCGCTCCACACGAGCGCGCGCAGCGCCCCGCGGTCGGCCGCGCAGGCGGCGTTCGCCCCGGGGAAGCCGGAGGACAGATCCTCGTCGATGCGCCGCAGGAGCGCGCCGAATTCCGCGTCCCGCGCGGGCTCGGCTTTGCCCTTGAAGTATTCCGCAAGCCTGCGGAACGCCTCGGCCTCGGCGGGCTTGTACTGCTTTTCACAGCCGCGCGCGAGGTTCGAGCACAGCGCGCTCGTCTCAAGCGCGCTCAGCGCGCGAAGTTCGCCCTCCGGCGCGGCGGGCGGGTTGATTTCCCCTTTCGGTTCGGTCGTTTTTGCCTGCGGTTCTTCCTTTAGATTGAACTCAGATTTCGCCGCGCCGCAGATCGGGCAGACCCAGTCTTCACCCAAGTCCTCCCACTTCGTGCCCGGCGCGATCCCCGCTTCGGGGATGCCTTTTGCCTCGTCGTACACATAGCCGCAGACGGAGCAAACGTATTGCCTCATGCACCTGCCTCCTTTTCGTTTTCTGTGTTTTCATTATAGCCCTCTCATCTGATTATATCAGTGACGAAGTTACAAAACAAGAATGATTCCTGATCTTAAACGGATTATTTTTGTTTTCCCCGCCAATGCGCGCGGCAGGCGCCGTTTACAGGGTTCCCCATGTATGGTATATTGTACAAAAATCACGCACGGGAGTACGGGCGATGAACGAACGCTATCTGATCGTCAACGCGGACGACTTCGGTCTCACAGGCAGCATGAACGGCGCGACCGCAGAGCTGTTCCGAATCGGCGCGATCACCTCCTCGAGCATACTTGCGCCCGCGCGCTGCGCCGCCGAGGCGTGCGCGCTCGCCAAAGAGGGCGGCATCCCGGCCGGCGTGCACTGGACGCTGCACGCGGAATGGGCGGACGAGCCGTGGGAAGCTTCCTCCGGAAACGCCGCGCCGAGCCTTTTGAAGGAAGGGCGTCTTTTCGCCGACGCGGCCGCCATGGCCAAGGCCGCGCGCGGGGCCGACGTGACGCGCGAGCTCGAGGCGCAATATCGCTTCCTGTGCGACAACGGCTGCGCGCCCGACCACGCGGACAGCCACGGCGGCACGCTCTACGGCGTCAACGGCAGGTTCTTCTTCCTCAACGCCTTCAGGGTGTGCGGGGCGCATTCCCTTCCTTTCCGCTTCGCCAAAAGCAACGCGTTCATATCGCGGCAGATGGGCGGAACGATCCCGCGCGCGCTGGAATTGGCGCACCGTGCCATCGTAAAGGCGGCGGAGTCGAAGCGCGTTCCCCTGCTCGACGAGCTCGTGACGCATCCGCTGCCCGTGGAAAAGATCGAAGGATACGAGGCGATGTGCGCCTACTGCGAGCGGGAGCTCCTAAAATGCGGCCCGGGCATCGCGGAGATCTTCTTCCACCCGTCCCTCCCCGACGCCGCGTGCGAAGCGAAAACCGCGCAGTGGCAAAAGCGCGTGTGGGAATACGAATACCTCCGTTCCGGCAGGCTGAACCGCTTCGCCGAAAAGGAAGGCTTCAGACTCGTTTCGTGGAAAGACGCGCCGTTCCGGGCGGGGAGATAGATATGGAAAACCGCGAAGTCAAACGCGTCGTCGTCATATTTAAGACGCATCTGGACATCGGCTACACGGCGCTCGCCGCCGATATATTAAAAAAGTACCGCGAACAGTTTATCCCCGGCGCGATCGCGCTCGCAAAGAAGGTCAACCGCGGCGGGAACAGGCGCTTCGTATGGACGGTCGGCTCGTATCTCATCCAGCACGCGCTCGAGCGCGGGGATGACGCGCAGCGGCAAAACCTCGAGGACGCCATCCGCCGCGGGGACGTGCGTTGGCACGGCCTCGCCTGCACGACGCACACGGAGCTGATGGACGAGGCGCTGTTCCGCTACGGCCAATCGATCTCAAAGGCGCTCGACGCGCGCTTTGGCGTAAACACCATCGCCGCGAAGATGACCGACGTGCCGGGGCACACCATCGCCATGGTGCCGCTAATCCGCGAGGCGGGCGTCGAATACCTGCACATCGGCGTCAACGGCGGCTCGCGCGTGCCGGAGGTGCCGGAGCTGTTCCGCTGGCGCTGCGGGGAGGATGAGGTGCTCGTCCACTACGCGGGCGGCTACGGCGCGCCGACGGTGCTGCCAAACGGCGTGGCGCTCGAGTTCTGCCACTCGCTCGACAACGCGGGGCCGCCAAGCGCCGAGGCGCTCGAGGACGAATACCGCGCGCTCGAGGCGCGCTACCCGAACGCGGTCGTCGAGGCGGGCACGCTGGACGATTTCGCCCGCGCGGCGCGCGAGGTTCAGGATTCCCTGCCCGTCGTGACGCAGGAGATCGGCGACACATGGATACACGGCGTCGCGACAGACCCGATCAAGGTATCCCGCTGCATGCGGCTGCTCGCGCTGCGCGCGCGCTGGGAAAAATCCGGCGCGCTCGACCCGAACGGCCCCGAATACGACGCGTTCATGGAGCCGCTCCTGCTCGTGGCCGAGCACACCTGGGGCATGGACACGAAAAAATACCTCCTCGACTTCACGAACTGGACGAAGGCGGACTTCCGGGCCGCGCGGGAGCGCGACGGAACGGACTATTCGCTCTTCTCCCCGCGAAACGCGCACATCTTCGCGGCGCTTCGCGACGAGCTTCGCGAATACCGCGGAGAAAGCGAGGTTTCCTCCTACTCGATCTTCGAAGCCTCGCACGCGGAGCAGCGGGCGTACGTCGACGAAGCGGTCGCCGCGCTGCCGGAGGCGCTCGCGGACGAGGCGAAGCGGGAGCTCGCGTTCGACATGCCGGCCATCCCCGAGGGAACCCTCCGCCGCGCGAACGAGCCGATCGAAATCAACGGCTGGCGCGCGACGGTGGGCATTCGCGGCGAACTGACGCACCTTGAGAATCCGGACCTCAACGTCGATATGGACGCTTCGCTCGGCCTGTTCGCCTACGAAACCTTCGACGGGAAGGCCGTCGCGGACTGCTTCTTCGACTATGGCCGCGACCTCAAGGCGAATTTCCATTGGGCGGAGTGCGACTTCGGCAAACCGGGGCTTCGCTACGAGCAGAGCCTCGAGCGCAGCAGCGCCTTCGCAGTGCCGGACGCGATCGTAAAATCAGGGGACGCGCTGTACATCTCCCTTCGCCCGGAGGCGGAGCTGTGCGAGCGCTACGGCTGCCCGCGAAGGCTGCTCGTCGTGCATGAGTTCGGCGTGAGCATCAAAACGACGCTCTATTGGAAGGGGAAGGACGCCGTCCGCAGTCCCGAGGCGATCTTCTTCGGCATGACGCTCGGCGTCGCCGACCCGAACGGCTGGCTGCTTGAAAAGCTTGGGAAGCCCGTCTCGCCGTTGCACGTCGCGCGCGGCGGCAACCGCAAGCTGCATTGCGCGCGAAAGCTCCTTTATCGCGGCGCGGACTGCGAAGCCTCCGTTTGCGCACGCGACACGCCTCTTGTGAGCGTGGGCGGACGGCACCTCTACGACGTTGACGACGCCTACGGCGATATGGCGGACGGTCTGTGGTATCTCCTCTACAACAACCGCTGGGGTACGAACTTCAAACAGTGGTTCGAGGACGACTTGCGCGCGGAGTTTGAGACGAGGGTGAGGGGAGTCCAATAAAGCCCCGTCATAACGCAAGGAGCCTCCGCTGTTGGAAGCTCCTTTTTTACGTATGCTTTCGCGCCTTACTTCCCCCTCTCCCCCTCCCCGGGAAGCTCAAAGAACAAGAACGGCACGACGCTCACAAGGCAGCTCGCGGCGGGAAGCAAGGTGATGGTTCGATAGGTCGCGTCCTTCATATGCGCGGTCACCTCGACGCCCTTCTCGTAGCCGAGCGAAGCGATCACCGCGCCGAAGGCGAGCACCGAGAGCGAGCCCATGAGCTTTGATACGAACGTCAGGCTCGAGAAAGCGATACCGTCGCTGCGCACGCCCGTTCGGCGCTCCATGGCGTCTACGGAATCGGCGATCATGGTGGTCTGCACGACGGAAAATACGCCGAGCGTGAGCCCCGTGAGGAAGATCATGCCCATCATGACAAAGACGTTCTCAAAGCCGACGAAGTACATGGCGGCGTACACGAGCGAAGCGAACAAAGTGCTGTATATCATGGCGGGCTTGTCTTTGACCTTTTTGAGCAGCAGCGGCGCGAGGAAGGACGCGAGCGCCATGCCCGCGATGATCGCGCCGCCGATGAGCGTGAAAGTCCCCTCGTCGTCATAGGCGATGACCGCGAACACCGCGCCGCCCGCCTGTATGACGCTGCGCCCGAAGCCGAGTATCGAGCCGAGCAGCACGAGAAAGAGCGGCTTGTTGCTAAAGAACGCCGAAAACAAGGTTTTCAGGCTCACCTGGGGCTCGTCCGCATAGTCGCGCGCCTCGCGCGTGTTGAAAAAGGCGAGCAGGAACATGCCCATGCCCACGGCGCACACGAGTATCGCCGCGCGGCTCCAGCCCGCGCCCGTCGTTTCGGGGGCGAAGCTCAGCAGCTTCGCGAGCCAGGGCGCGCCGAGCGTCGCCACGCCAAGAGCGATGGCCCCGAACGCGCGCACATAGGAAATGACCTTCGCGCGCTCCCCCTTATCCGAAAACGCCGCGCCGATGAGGCCCCAGAAGGGCACGTCACACGCGGTGTAGGCGACGTCCCACAAAACGTAGCAGACGCCGAAGAAAATGAGCTTGACAAGCTCGGACGCGTCGGGGATGCAGAACAGGATCGCCGAGAAGAACGCGACCGGCAGCGCGGAAAACAGGATATACGGCCTCAGCTTCCCCCAGCGCGTGCGCGTGCGATCGACCAGCGTGCCCATGAGCGGATCGTTGAGCGCGTCGAACACCTTGCCCGCCGACATGATGGCGGCGACGGCGATAAGCCCTTGCCTGCCGATGCCCGCGTACTGCGTCAGATACAGCAGCAGGAAGGTCGACACGAACGTGAGCAGCATGTTCTGCCCGAAGCCCGCCGTCACGACGGACACGCGCTGCAGGCGCGGCGAAATATTCCTCATTTCCATAGGAGCGCACCCCCGCGAAGCAGAATGGTCTTGACCTCGTAGGGCGTGAAGCGAAGGCAGGACAGGTCGGCATCAGTCCCGGGGTTCTCGAGCATGTCGGCGCAATACGCGCTCTCGTAAGGAATCGCCGTCGTCACGCGGGCTTGCGCTTCTTTCCCCAGCGCCTCGTAGAGCCGAAGGGCCACGCCTTCCCCGTCCTCCGCGCGCTTGACGGTTTCGACCACGACGTTGGGCGCGTCGCAGGAAACGAGGCTTTCCGCCTCGGGGCGCAGCGCGATGCGCAGCGGGTTGTTGAGCCGGTAGCCCTCGCGCACGGGCCTTAGGAAATCGTCCTTTTCGAACGGGCAGAAGGCGTAGACGATCTTATGCGCTCCCCTGTCCGCCTTCGGGTCGGGGAAGACCGGCGCGCGCAGCAGGTTGAGGCTGATCCGCCCGTTCTTGACGCGGTGGCCGTACTTGGACTCGTTCATCAGCGCGAAGCCGCCCGCCTCGCCCTGCACGGCGACGTATTTATGCGCGCAGACCTCGAACTGCGCCTTCTCGAGGCTGTCCCTTTCGGTCGTGGCGCGCTCGATGGCGCCGAACTGGATTTCAAACCGCGCCGTATCGCCGTAATCCCGCGGCGCGAAGTCCGCGCGAAGCATCCGGAGCGTTTCGCGCCAGTCGACGCGAAGCTCGACGCGCACGGTGGAGCTGCCCGCCTCGAGGATCACGTCCTGCTCGGCCTTCGACCTGCCGAAGCGATAGACGCTCCTTTTCACAGCGCGCGTGCCCTCGATGAAAGTTTCGCTTGATTGCGCGCGAAGATTGCGCGCGGGGCGCTTGTAATACTTCTGCTCGATGTCCCACGCGTTGAACGGGTAGACGAAGCGGTCCTGATAGAGCGTGAGGCGGTTGAGGAAGCCGCCCGAGAGCTCGCGGCCATGCTCATCCTTGCAGGATATGATCTCTCCCCCGCTGCCGAAGGTCAGCGTCAAAAGTCCGTTCGAGAGCGTGTCCCTCACGGCGCGAAGCTCGGGCGCTTCGCCCGGCGCACGCTCGAGCCTGCGCGCGGCGTAGGGCGGCACGCAGGCGCGGTACCATTCGCCCTCGTGTTCGACGTATTCCTCGCGCGGGAAGGAGGTCAGGTTGACCGCGCATAAGGGTGAATCCGCGGCGTTCGCCGGGGCGAGCGCGCCCGATACGATCTCCTCGAGCCGCGCGGCCATCTTCTCATAGCGCGCGACGGATTCCGTATAGACCCTGCCGATCGACGAGCCGGGTATGATGTCGTGGAACTGGTAGAGCAGCGCTTCCCGCCAGAGGTCGTCTACCTCCGCGCGCGGGAAGGCGTAATCCGCGCCCGCGAGCACCGAGGCGGCCTCGGCTTCGTGCAGCAGCCGCTCGCACAGGCGGTTGTAGTATTTGTTCTTGCCCTGCGTGGTGTAGGTGCCCTGATGCGTTTCAAGGTACAGTTCGCCCGCGTAGCCGTGCGGGATATCCTTTTTCGCGAGCGCGTCGAAGAAATCGATCGCCCTGCCCGGCCTGACGCGCGGCAGGCCTTTGAGGCTTTGCTCGCGCGCGACGAGCTCGAGATGTCGTTCGGCCGGGCCTCCGCCGCCGTCGCCCGAGCCGTAGACGAGCAGCGCCGCGTTCAGCTCCTGTTCGGGATAGCGCTTCTTCCCGGCGAGCAGGTTCTGCGCGCCCGCCGCGCTGTTGTAATCCCCCTCGGGCGGCATATGGACGAGCACGGAACTGCCGTCGATGCCCTGCCAGCGGAACGTGCGGTACGGAAAGACGTTGACCTTATTCCACGAAAGCTTGATGGTTGAGAAATAGTCCATGCCGCACTTTTTCAATATCTGCGGGAGGTTGCCGCTGTAGCCGAAGGTATCGGGCAGCCAGCACATGCGTGCGTCCATATCGCAGATCTCGCGCCAGGCGCGCTTGCCGTAGAGCGTCTGGCGGATCATCGACTCGCCCGAGGGCAGGTTCGTGTCGCACTCGGCGAAAAAGCCTCCCTGCGGCTCGATGCGGCCCGCGCGTATGGCCCCGCGCACCCGCTCGTAAATGGAGGGATAGTGCTCCCGCATCCACAAAAGCTGCTGCGGCTGGCTCGTGCCGTAGACGTACCAGGGATATCTTTCGAGGTTGCCGAGCGCGATGGAATACGTGCGCGCGGCTTTTCTTACGGTTTCGCGGATGGGCCAGAGCCACGCGAGGTCGAGGTGGCCGTGGCCTACGGCGGTGTATTCGAGCGGGTCGTCGGAAGGAGCCGCGAGATGGGGCGCGAGAGATTCGCGCGCCTTGGACGCGCCATGCCTGTTGAACGCGGCGAACGAGGCTTTGAGCGCGTGCCCGAGCGCGCGCCGAAGCGCCGTATCCTGCGTGGAGCCCGCGAGCAGCAGCAGCGCGAGGAAGTCGTAATAATACGCGTGCGCCTCTTTATCGACTTCGGCGAGCCACGCGCCGCGGAACACGCCCTGGTCGAACTGCATGGGCATAAAGCCGTTGAAACCGCAGTCCGCGTAAAGCGTGAAGCTTTCGCCCGGCCGGTACGGCAGCGCCGCCGCGCGGTATTTGCCCGAGCATTGAGGCATATCCCCGTTGGTCCAGAGGAAGGTGACGCCGTCGAAGGGGGCGCCGTTTTCGGTATAGAGCAGGCTCTCGCCCTTGTTATGGATCAGGAGCTGCGGCTTCTCGAGATCGTCCGGCACCGTGCCCTCGAGGCGGAGCCACGCGCAGGCGTACTCCCTGCCCCAGGGCTCGGGATTGCGCGCGGGGCGGAAATCGCTCTCATTCAGCTCGGCAAACGGAATGGGCTCCCCGCTCTTGCGGATGGACGCCCTGAGCGGGACGCGCTTGCGGTACGCGGCCCTCCCGATCGCCCCGAGGCAGGCGTAGAGCGCGGGATACTTGCTTCTGATGTGCGGCATGGCTGTTCTTCCTTTACGCATGATGATTGGAAATGCAATGCACGTCGTTTTTGCCATTATAACACAGCTTCGGCCGGAAATACAGGCGCGTACCCGCGGATCGCGGCGCGCTGAAAAGCCCGCGGGACTGCCTTCCCGCGGGCTTCGTGGAGGTATCCGGCCGAACGGCCGGTTCAATCGCCGTAGGTTTTCAGTATGTGCGCGCTCCACCCGGCATAAAGCTCCGCGAACGGCGCGCCGTAAGCGCCCTCGAAATCCGTCCGTCCGTCGCAATAGGACACGACCCTGTCGAAGCCGTACTCGTCCGCGAGCCAGGCCGTGAAGGAAGCCGCCATCGTGACGCTCATATCGTCGCCTTCGTCATTCATCTGATTGAAGTAATCCATCTCGCTGAGCGGGAAGGATTCATAGAAGCTTCCCCAGCCCATGCCCTGCGACAGGCATTCGTAAGCGGCGGAGTCGAGCAGGATGCGAAAATCCTCCCCGTCCATGTCCGTCGTGCTGCCGCCGTGCGCGAAAAAGGTATCGGCGTACGGGCCGAGAAGCGCGGCGTCCCTTCCCTGGAGCATGTACAGCGATTCGCTGTGCGGGTCGCATACGCCTATGAGATACCACGCGAGGCCGTAGTGCTGCCAGTGGAACTTGGCGGGATTGATCAGGGAGAAGACATAAAGCTCATCCGCGTGCCAATAGAACTCGCCCGGATACAGGACGACTTCCTTTTCCGGCGCCTCCCGGCGATACCCCATATCGTCTATGACGACGCGCACGGGACGCTGCGCTTCGACCTTTTCGCGGAACTCCGGCGCGTTTGCCGCAAGATAAGCGTCTATGGAAGCGATGCTTTCAAGAAACCTGCCGTTGAATTCCGCGATGAATTCCGCGCGCTGCTTTTCGGAGAGATTCAGCACGCTGGTTTCCTCATAACTCCTTGAATGGCTCCAATAGGAAATGTAGTACGCGCTGCGATCATCCTGGAACCCCAAATACCCGAGATCCAGCGGATTCTTTTCATGCGGAGACAGCGCCGTCCGGATCGGGCTCGGGCTGACCCCGTCGGCCGGTTTCCGTATTGCGACGGCGGGCGAAACGCTTTGCCCGGCCGTGGATGTCGGGGTCTGTCCGAGCGTCTGCGCGGGCGTGACGAGCGCTTCCCCTTGCGTCTTTTTCGGGTTTGAAACGAGGCACACGCACGCGACCGCCGCCGCGGCGACGGCGAGCAGGACCGCCCAGAACGCGGGCTTCTTGTAGTTGAGCACGTTGCGGATGCGCCCTTCCGTGCTGTTCTCATTGAAGGCGAGCGGGCTGCCCGCGAGGACCGGCCGCCTGGCGCGAAGGCGCAGCAGCGCCTCGCCGTAATCCGCGGTCTGTTCGCGCGTAAAGTCGCGTATGACGCGCTCGTCGCAGCTCATCTCGAGGTCGAGGTTCATCAGGCGGAACGCGAGCCAGACGACGGGGTTGAACCAGTGCAGGGCGAGCGCGAGCAGAGCCACGGGCTTTATGATGTAATCCCCGCGGCGGATGTGCACGTTTTCGTGCAGGAGGACATACCGCCTCTGCGGCTCCGGAAGGCCGACGGGAAGATAGACGCGCGGGTGCAGGATGCCGAACACGAAGGGCGTCTGGATGGCGTCCGTTTCGTAGACGTTGCCCCCGGCGCGCGTCGCGTCCGAGAGCTTCCTGCCGAGCTTCCAGCAGGAAACCACGCTGTACAGGAGCACGGCGGCGATTCCGGCGAGCCAGAGGCACACGCCGATGGTCAGAAGAAGCCTTGCCGTATCCAAACCGGAAGAAGCCGCCGCCTGCGCGGCCGGCGTCGCAGAAACCGCCGCGGCGTTTGCCGCGGGGCCCGCGAGGGGGTTTGGGTAGGATATGATGTCGGCGGGGATGTATTCCGGCGCGCCGTTGGGCGCAAGCCTGCCGACGCGGCCGAACAGCGAGAGAACCGAAGCAAAGCTTACCGGACACACGAGCCGAAACAGCACCGCCGCCCAGAGGGAAAAGGAAATCCACTTGGGCGCGCGCTTGAGAAGCATGCGAAGCAGCATCACCGCAAGGGCGACAAAGGATGCAGCGAGGCTCATGTTGAGCAGCCTGAGGAAAAGCGCTTCCATCAGCCTTTCCTCCTGTAGTGCGCGATGAGCGCCTCGATCTTTTCCGCGTCCTCGTCGCTGATGCTGCCGCCCGCGAGGAACGCCGCGAGGAACGCCGGGAGCGAGCCCTTGAAGCTGCGCGCGAGCACCTGCATGCCCTCGGCGCGCCCTGCCTCCTCCCTGTCTACGAGCGCGCTCACGACGGCGTCCTCGCTCCTGAGATAGCCCTTCTCGCACAGGCGCCTGATGACCGTGTAGGTCGTGGTCCGCTTCCAGCCGAGCTTCTCCTCGGCGAGCCTGCACAGCTCCGGCGAGGCGACGGGCTGCGCGTCCCAAACGAGGTCCAGGAGCCGCGCGTCCGCGTTGGTCAGCGCGATGTCGCGATCCATAACGCACCTCCAGTCTAATGTTTTCGACTGAGCTTAGTCTATAACATTAGACTGGAGTTGTCAACGGTCATTTTATGCGGATTTTCTCGGCTTTTACGCCCCCTCCGGCGGGGCGGGCTCGGGCTGCGGCCCCTCCGGCGAGGCGCACCTTTTCCACACGGCCAGGGCGACGAGCGCGCACGCCGCCGCCATGACATAGACCGCGCCTTCGATGAGCCATACGTTCGAAACGGATCTGCCGAGCACGACCACCGCCATATCGACCAGCGCGTGCAGCAGTATCGCGAGCGGGAACAGGTACGTTTTACCCTTTTGCTTGACGGCGAACCACACGAGCACGGAGAACGAGAGGTGCAGCGCCACAGCCGCGAACCGCTCGACGACGCCTGCGAGGAACATCGCGGGCGCCGTGGAGGCGAGCGCCGCGAACTGCGCCTGCATCTGCGCGAGCGCGGCGGGATCGGCCACATTGGCGGTGAGCTGCTCCGTCATGCCCAGGTTTATCATCGAGGCGACCGTCAGATTGCTGATCATCGTAAGCCCCAGTACGGCGAGCACCTCGAAGCCGCCGTGCCCCGCGCCGTACATGAGCGCGTTCACGTCGCGCCCGAGCTTCTTTTTGAGCACGCTCTTAAAGGCGAGGAACCTGCCGACCTCCTCGAAAAGCCCCGCCATCAATCCTCCGTACGCGCCGAAAAGCCAGGGGTCCGCCTGTATCTTCGCGCCCGCGGGCGAGGCGAGGATCAAGTTGTGCGCGAGGCTCTCGAGTATGAGAGCGAACACGAGGAACACGGCGCAGCCGATGAAGAACGGCAGGGCGTCGGCCCTATATCTCTTTCGAAAATAAAGGAACAGCAAAATCGGGATTGCGACGCCCGCGAGCGCGGCGATCCCCATAAAGACGACGGACAGCGCGGGAACCTGATATTCCATATACGTTTTCCCCTTCCGTATGCAATCATGCCGTATTGATATCATCGTATACCGAAACGGAGAAAATATCCAGATATTCGAGAAGAAATCGCGCAACATAAACCGGCCGGACGCAGAAGCGTCCGGCCGGGGCGGGGTTTATACGCTTGCCAAGCCCGCGCGAAAAGGCGGCTCCGGTCGGCTTCGATGCCTGCCTTTACGCTGCGGGGGTCGCGATCGCGAACACCATGTCGTTGAGCTCTTCCTCGGGGAAGAAATCATAGAAGGTGAAGTTGTAGATGAACCGCTCCGCGCCGTATACGCCGTAGCCGTCCTGGTTGTGGTCGGTCGTATCGTAGGGATCGGCCACGATGAGCACGTCGTCCTGCTCCGTTTCGGTGCCCATGGTGTCGTAGCCGATGATGACCTGCCAGTGGCCGCCCCAGTCGTTCCAGCCGATGAGTATGGGCGTCCCCTGCGCGAGGGTTTCCCGGATGAAGCCCAGCGTGAACACCTCGTATACGGTATCCGCGCAGTCGAAGGTCGAATAGACGTCAAAGCCGCCCACGCCCTCGAAGATATCGACGATCTGCCGGAGCGAGGTCGCGCCCGGCTCGGCACCGCCGTTCGAACGGAACTCGGCCAGCGTCCTTTCGTTGAGATCGCCGAGCTTGCCGTACCAGTTGACGACCATCAGCGCGCTCGTGACGCCGCAGCTCCACTCGGTGGTCTGCTGCTGCGTCTTGAAGTGGGTAAGTATGCTCAGCGTGTCGTTCGGCGCGAGGTTGTAGAAGTCGAGGCTGCTGAAATAGGGGCTGTTTTCGTGATCCCCCGCCCTTTCGACGCTGTCCGCCCCATCCTCGGGGCTCATATCCTCGGCGTAGGGAATCTTCATTTCGTCGGTGAAGTTGCCGGAGGTTTGCGCATCGGGGTTCGCCTTTCCCGTCCGGAGCTTCGCGCAGCCGGTCAGGAGCATTAGCACTACAAGGGTGAATACAATCAGTTTTTTCATTTGGTTTCCTCTTTCATAAAAAAATCAATTGTACCTGTATCAACAATGACGCCTTGTATTGTGTTATTTATATTTGGGCAATGCTGCCCGCATTTTATTTATCCAATCCGTCGGTCGTTTTGTTTGAGTCTATATAGTAACCAGCCTGGCGGCATTCTACTTTTACTACTCTCATGTTTTTAACAAGTACGTGCGGATATCCGTTCCGCAGGTCCCGCGTGCGGGCGCGCCCGCACAAAAACCGGGCCGAACCGGCCCGAACCATGAGCCGCGCGGCGCTGCCGCGCATGTGTCGCCGACCGAGCCTCCTTTCCACGATAGACAAGTATAACAAAAACAGCCGCAAAAGCAACTGTTTCTGCGCATGCATTTCCCTGTTTTTTGTGGAAGGGGCGCGCGCTACTTCGGATTGGGATCGCTCGACCAGTCCGCAAGCTCCTCCCCGCGCCGGATCGCTTTCCTCACGCCGCCGGACTTGTGGAGATACACGCCCTCGTCGGGTCGCGCCAGACGAAAGCTTCGGGAAGGCGGTCGAGGTTGAGGATATCCATATACGCCCCCTGGATTTGACGCCGTCACTATATACGACAAACGGCGTTCAGCCAATGCCGTTGTCGCGCGCGCTTTGCCGTGCTATACTTTTAGACACGGGCGCGCGCGCCCGAAAAGACGGGAGGCGGACGATATGAAGCTATACATGCGCCAGAAGGTGTTTTCCTGGGCGGACAAATTCAACGTTACGGACGAGCTCGGCGCGGACCGCTATTTTATCGAGGGGGAGCTTTTCTCCTGGGGCAAAAAGCTGCACGTGAGCGACGTTATGGGGCGCGAGGTCGCCTTCATCCAGCAGAAGGTGTTCAGTTTCCTGCCGCGGTTTTTCGTGTTCGTGAACGGCGTGCAGGTCGCCGAGATCGTCAAGGAGTTCACCTTCTTCCGGCACAAATACCGCATCGACGGCCTCGGCTGGGAGGTCGAGGGCGACTTCTTCGCGCACGACTATGAGATCATCCAAAACGGCAGCCCCGTCGTATACATCCACAAGCAGTGGATGAGCTGGGGCGACAGCTTCGAGCTGGATATCGCGGACGGCGTGAACGAGCCTTTGGCCCTCGCGGTGGTGCTTGCCATAGACTGCGTGCTCGACGCCGCGCAGCGCGCGAACCACTGATACGAACGGCATAAACGCCGGCGTCTCGAAACGCCGGCGTTTATGGTTCGAGGTTATTTTCATCGAACAAAGGCGAGCGGAAAAATTCCGAAACGCTGATACCGATGCCCTGGCATATTTCGTGGATGATGCGGAGCTTCACGGAATCGTAGGAACAGTTGATCACGTTGCCGATCGTCGATTTGGGTACCCCGCTTTTCATATAAAGCTGATACTGCGTCATGTTCTCCTGCTTTAACAGCTGCGCAAGCCGCGCGCTGACTGCCTGATTCAATTTCATGGGTATCACCGCTCATCCCTGTAACTGTACGAAAAGTATAGTTCCATGGTTTAAAAAATTAGTCCCTGAAACTGTACCATTCCGCGAATCTGTGGTATGCTGATAGAACAAACGAGCGCCGGAGATCAGACATGGATAAATTCCGCCCGCAAAGAGCAAAAAGCATATCCGGGCAAAACGCCGGAAAACGGAACAAGCCCGCCATGCCCGGCAGGCCGGCCGACCGCGATCCGGAGATTAACGCCTGCCGGCAGAGAATCCCCTGCAAAAGGGATATTCCGACACCGGAGGAGCTGATCGCCTTCTTAGCGGATGAGGTCGGAGCCAAACAAGAATAAGGAACCCCGGCCGGTTCCCGAACAATCGGGGATCAGCCGGGGAACAAACATGCTTTCTTCTCGCAATCAATCATCGGGTTCCACAGAATTTGCCTGTTCCTGCCCCTGCTTGACGACCGCGACGTTATCCTCCACATGCCGCTTGCCCATCAGATGCCGCGCCTTGCGGTTGGCCACGGTGGCGAAGACGATGGAAAAATCGTAATCGTCCGGATACAGCTCCGCCGCCGCGATGTAAAGCTTGAGCCGCCTGTGCGAAACGAGTTTCTTCTGCCGCTTGACCTGCACGCCGACCTCGCCCTTCTCGTTGGCCGGGGCGTAGACGATGCCGATCTCCCGGTTCGGGTAGACGAGCACGCTGTCCCCGACGGCGAAGCGTTGCGCGTGCGTTGAAACGGGCTTCGGAGCCTCCTCGCGCACGATGGCCGAGGCCGCGGCGCGCGGGGCGGGCGCGGTTTGCGCCGCGAAATCCGCAAGCTCCGCCTTCGCGGGCGCGCCCGCGCCGTAAGCGGCTTTTTCCGCGTTTTTGAGTATGCGTTCCGGCATGCCGAGGCGCTCGGCGATATAGATGGCGCAGCTCTCCCCAGCCTCGCCCATCTCGAGCCGGTAGAGCGGTTTGAGGTTCTGCCTGTCGAAGGCCATGCGCGCGTTCTCGAGCCCTTCGCGCCGCGCGGCGAACGCCTTGACCTCGGGGTAATGGGTCGTGACGACGAATAGGCACCCGCGGCAGCAGAGCTCCTCGAGTATCGCCACGGCAAGGCCCATGCCCTCGGCGGGGTCCGTGCCGGAGCCGAGCTCGTCGAGCAGCACGAGGGAATCGGGCGAAGCCTTCGCGAGCACGCCTATGATGTTGGTCATGTGCGAAGAAAAGGTCGAGAGGTTCTCCGCGATGCTCTGCCCGTCCCCGATGTCGCACAGCACGAGGTCGCGCATCGGGAACACGCTGCCCTCCGCCGCCGGAACGTGCAGCCCGCTCTGCGCCATCAGCGAGAGCAGCCCCACGGTCTTGAGCGCGACGGTCTTGCCGCCCGTGTTCGGCCCCGTGACGACGACGCCGCGCACGCCTTCGCCCAACGCGAGGTCGAGCGGGACCGCCGTCGCCCCGTCGAGCAGCGGATGCCGCGCCGCGCGCAATATAAGCCTGTTTCCGGCTTCGATCGCGGGACAGGCCGCCTTCATGGAAAGGCTCAAAGCGCCCTTGGCAAAGAGGAAATCCAGAAGTTCCATCGCCTCGATGTTCAGGCGGATGTCCGGCAGCGCGTCGGCGGCGAGGGCGGTCAGCGTATAGAGCACGCGCCGTACCTCCGCGTCCTCCTCGACCTCGAGGGAGGCGAGCTCCTTTTGGAGCCGCACGACCGCGGCGGGCTCGATGAACAGCGTGCCGCCCGAGTTGGAAATTTCGATCACGTCGCCCGGCACGTCGTTCTTATGCTCGCGCCGCACGGGCAGCGTGTAGTGGCTGCCGCGCAGCGACACGAAGCTGTCCGAAAACCATTTGCCGTTTTTCGCGAGCAGCGCGTTCAGCTTCGCCTTGATCTGGTCTGCGACGTTCTGCATGCCCCTTCGGATATCCCAGAGCGCCCCCGTCGCCTTGTCGTCCACCTGCGCGCCGCGTATGCAGCGCTCGATTTCGGATTGCAGCCCGGAAAGCTCGCGGATCGAGCCTCCGTAAAAGGCGATGTCGCAGCCCGTGGATTCCGCGCGGCGCAGATACTGCTTCATGCGGCGGCAGGACGAGGCGAACAGCGCGAAACGCTCGAGCTGCTCGGGCAGGAGCATATCCCCCGCCTCTATGAGCGCGATGAGCTTTTCAAGCTCCGCCATGGCGGCGAGCGGCGGCGAGCCCGTCGCCTCGAGTAGGCGCCGCGCCTCGCCCGTTTCCGCGAGGCGGCGCTTCGCCTCGCGCTCGTCGAGCGTGGGCGCGAGCGCAAGGCATTTCGCCTTAACGCCGTCGGACACGGCCAAGTCCGAGAGCCGCTTCAATATGACGTCGAATTCGAGAAATCTATGCTGGTCGTTCATGGTGTTCCCTTTCAAAAAACATAAGCCAAAACAGTAACAATGCCCGCGTCGGACGCGCCGCACGATTCCGTGCGAAACGCTCCCCGCGGGCATAAAAAAGCGCGGTCAAAACCGTGCTGCTCTTATACGTGAATCGTTGAAGCAGTTTCTCAGGCGTATCCGTCGGAAGGCGCGCGAAACGCTCCCTCCGCACCCGTATTCAGTTGGGGCGAACCCGGACCCCCGAAACCGACATCAACAATCCTCCTTTTCTTATTCGCAAACAGTATATCAGATCGGCCGGAATTGTCAAGCGCGCGGCCAAAAATCCGCCTCGCGCGATCGGTTGCGCAGGACGGAACCAAGTTTCGTTTTTCCGTTGACACGCGAAGTAAAACACGGGATGATGATAGCGTCAAGTCATTCTGTTTCTATTATGCCATAGGATCACGGAGGCGCTGCCATGAAGCGAACCGGCGGAGAAATCGTCGTAGACGCGCTCATTGAAGAGGGCGTGCCGTACATACTCGGCATACCGGGCCACGGCGTCATGGGGCTGTTCGACGCCGTGCGAAGGGCGCAGGACAAGATCCGGTACATCCAGGTCAAACACGAGCAGGCAGCCGCAGCCATGGCGGACGGCTATTTCCGCATGAGCGGGAAGCCGCTGGCCTGCTTTTCCTCCATCGGCCCCGGCACGCTCAACGCCTGCATCGGCCTTGCGACGGCGTATGTGGACTCGACCGCGTTTCTCCAGCTCTGCGGCGACACGCACGTCCACATGAAGGGCGCGGGCGTATTGCAGGAGGTCGAGCGCTATCAGGACGGCAACATATCCCGCGCGCTCGAGCCGCTCGCCAAGCGCGTCTGGCGCGCGGAGTCCGCGGGACAGCTCCCGCGCATACTCCGCCGTTCGTTCTCGCTGATGAAGAACGGCCGCCCCGGTCCCTGCGCCGTGATGCTGCCCATGGATGTGCAGTGCGCGGCAATCGAGGCGGGCCCTTGCCGCTCCGCCGAGGCGGATTCCCGCCCCTGCGCGGACGAAGAGAGCATCGCGCGCGCGCTCGAATTGATGAAAGCGGCCAGACGCCCCGTCATACTCGCGGGCGGCGGCGCGCTGCGCGCGCGGGCAGGCGAATCGATCGAAGCGCTCGCGGAGCAATGGGGCGCGGCCATGGTGACCACGCTCGCCGCCAAAGGGACGGTGCGCGAAACGCACCCGCTCTGCGGTTTCCACACCGGCTCGAAGGGCACGCCGGTGGGCCTCGCGCTGTGCAGGAACGCGGATGTGATACTCGCCCTGGGCACGCGCTTCGCGGACGAAACGGCCTGCTCGTACCGCAAGGGCGCAAGCTTCAGTTTCCCGGACACGAAGCTCATCCACGTCGACATCGACCCCGCGGAACTGGGCAAGAACTACGCGGCGGACGTCGCCATCGCCGCCGATCTGACCGACGCGCTTGAAAAGTTCAGCGCAGCGTTCGCAGCGCCCGTCGAGCGCGCGGAATACCGCGCGGAAATCGCGGCGCTTCGCGCGGACTGGGCAAAGGAACTTAAAGAGAAACGCGCGGTCAGGACAGAAAAGCTCACGATCTCGCAGCTCGTGGGCGCGCTCAACGAGCATCTGCCCGCGGACGCCGTCATCGCGACCTCCTCGGGCAACACGCAGGCGCAACTCTTTCAGGAATACTGCTACGGGGAACGATACTGCAACCTTACGACGGGCGGCTTCTCCACCATGGGCTGGGCCTTCCCCGCGGCGCTCGGCGCGAAGCTCGCGCGTCCTGAGAGGACAATCGTCGCGCTCGCGGGCGACGGGGATTTGCTGATGGTGCTCCAGGAGCTTTCGACCATGGCGCAGTATGACATCCCCGTCGTCGTGGTGCTCGCGGACAACGCGGGCTGGATGGCCATCAAGGATCTGCAACTCGACGCGCTCGGCGAGGGCGCCGCGTTCGGCAACGATTTTCTCAGGGACGGAACGCCGTACTCGCCGGATTTTGTGAAGATCGCCGAGGCGTTCGGCATCCGGGCGGAGCGCATATCGAAACTCGGGGAATGCGCGGGAGCCATATCGCGCGCGGTCGCGGCAAACGCGCCGTATTTGATCCATGCCGACGTGTGCCGGGATTACCCGTACAGCGGCGGCAAGGCGTACGGCTGGTGGGATGTGCCCGTACCGGAGTACGAAACGGCTCTGCGCGCGGCCTACGAACGCGCGCGCGGCGAAGAGACCGTCTGAAAGGAGGACGCCATGTCGGGCAAGCTCAAATTCGTACTCGTCGGCTGCGGGCGTATCGCTTCGCTGCACGCGGCGGGCTACGAAAACCACCCGGACGCGGAACTCTACGGCGTGTGCGACAAGAACAAGGCGAGAGCCGAGGAGTTCGCGAAGGAATACGGCGCGGGAAAGGTCTATACGGATTATCGGGACGTGCTCGCCGACCCCGAAGCGGACGCCGTGGAACTGCTCGTGCCGCATCACCTGCATTGCGAGCTGGCCGTGGCCGCGTGCGAGGCGAAAAAGCACGTATCCGTGCAGAAGCCCATGGCGCTCAACCTCGCCGAGTGCGATTTGATGATCGGCGCCGCGAAGCGCAACGGCGTGAAGCTCAAGGTATACGAGAACTTCGTGTTCTACCCGCCCTACCAGCGTGCCAAGGAGTTGCTCGACGCGGGCGAGATCGGCGCGCCGGTGTCGATGCGCTATAAAATGAATAACGGCGGCCTGTGCTCCGCGAACCGGCCGGGCGTTGAGGCGCGCGTAAAGCAGGCGAAGCAGGATACGGGCGTGGAGCTCCCCGCGACGGGCTGGCCCGTGGAC
The DNA here is from genome assembly GCA_002069725.1 of Firmicutes bacterium ADurb.Bin248. Classification (GTDB taxonomy): domain Bacteria; phylum Bacillota; class Clostridia; order Christensenellales; family CAG-138; genus Phil1. Next base: position 27,692 of record MWBW01000004.1, read on the forward strand.
GCGGCCTCGTGGCTCTGGCGGCTCAACGACACGCTCGCGGGCGGGGGCCCGCTCGTGTTCGACGACGGCTACCACAAGTTCTCGCTCATCACGCACATGTTCGGAGATGTCGAGAAGGTCAGCGCGTGGATCGACTGCTCCCCCGTGCTGCCCGGCGTGTATCAGGACTGCCCGGCCATGATCATGTGGAAGCACAGGGCGGGCAGGCTCTACGGCGTGATGGACATCGTGGATTCGCCCGACATGTACGTGAACAGCAAGTATTATACCTGCGACGAGCGGCTCGAACTGACGGGCACGCGCGGCGTCGTCTGGGTCACACGCTGCACAGCGAGCATGATGCCCGAGGTCGCGCCGGTCGTGATGTACCGCGACGGAAAGCTCCATGAATACCGCGACATGCCCTGCGACTGGGCGGATTCGTTCAGGAATTCAACGCAGGATTTCATCGAGGCGATCAAGCTCGACCGCGAGCCCGTGCTTTCGGGAGAGTGCGGGCGCGAGGTGCTGAAGTTCGCGCTCGCCGCCATCGAGAGCGCGCGGCAGAAGCGTGAGATCTATCTCGACGAATACGAGGATAAGGCCCTGTCAAAGAAGCGCGGCGTGCTCGGCATCTTCGGCAAAAGGAGCTGAAGCCATGGAAGCCGATCGCCTGACAGGAGCCGCGGCGGAGATCCGCAAGCTCACCATACGCGCCATGGCCGCGGCGGGCTACGGCCACATCGGCGGCAGCATGTCCGTCTGCGAGGTTCTGGCCGTGCTCTACGGCGCAGTCATGCGCATCGACCCCGCGCGGCCGGATTGGGAGGAGCGCGACAGGCTCGTCTTGAGCAAGGGCCACTGCGGCCCCGCGCTCTACGCGGCGCTCGCGCATTACGGTTATTTCGACCCCGCGCTCCTTTTGACGCTCAACGCGAACGGCACCCTCCTTCCCAGCCACTGCGACCGGCTCAAGACCCCGGGCGTCGATCTGAGCACGGGTTCGCTCGGGCAGGGCGTATCGCTGGGCCTGGGCGCGGCCCTCGGCTGCCGCATGAAAGGGCTTTCGAGCCGCGCATACGTCATCGTCGGCGACGGAGAGCTTCAGGAAGGCCAGGTCTGGGAGGGCGTGCAGTTCGCCGCGCACAGGAACCTCGACAACTTCACGCTCGTCGTGGACGCGAACAAGCGCCAGCTCGACGGTTACGTCGAGGACATCTGCCGGGGCTTCGACCTCGAGAGGAAGTTCGGGGCGTTCGGCCTCGCGGCGCTCGAAGCGGACGGGCAGGACTGCGGCTCTATTCTGGAGGCTCTCACGAAAGCGAAGGAGTGCGGCCGCCCGGCGGCGGTCATCCTCGACACCGAGAAGGGACAGGGCTGCTGCTTCGCGGAAACGGTTCCCTTCAACCACTACATGAACATATCGTCCGAGATGGCGGAAGAAGCCTGCCGGGAAATCGACCGAAAGCTTGCCGAGGTGAGGCGATGAGCGCGCTTCGATACGAACAGGATACGATCGAGATGCGCGCGCGCTACTGCGACGCGCTCGTCGAGGCCGCGCGCGAAAATCCCCGCGTCGTCGCCATGGATGTGGATACGAGCGCCTCGATGGGAACGGCGCCGTTCTACGCGGCGTACCCCGAGCGCGCGATCAACTGCGGCATCATGGAGGCCAACGCCGTGGGCGTGGCGGCGGGGCTCTCGAGCGTGGGGTACGTGCCGTTCCTGCACGCGTTCGGCGCGTTCGCCTCGCGGCGCGCGTACGATCAGGCGTTCCTCTCGTGCGCGTACCAGAACCTGAACGTGAAAATCATCGGCATGGATGCGGGCGTCACCGCGACCGTCAACGGCGGCACGCACATGCCCCTCGAGGACATGGGCGTCATGCGCTGCATCCCCGGCATGACCGTCGTCGAGCCCGCGGACGGCGCGATGCTGCCGTACCTCGTGCGCCATATGGCGCAAACCTACGGCTGCTTCTACCTGCGCTTCGGGCGAAAGAAGCTCATGCGCGTCTATGGGGACGGAGAGGATTTCACGCTCGGCAGGGCGATAAAGCTGCGCGACGGGCGCGACGCGGCAATTGTCGCCTGCGGCATACTCGTGCACGAATCGCTCGTCGCGGCAGAGCTGCTGCGGCAGGAGGGCATCGAGGTCGCGGTGCTCGACATGCACACGGTAAAGCCCGTAGACGCGGACGCCATAGAAGCGGCGGCAAGGCTGTGCGGCGCGATCGTCACCGCGGAAAACCACAATGTGATCGGCGGCCTTGGCAGCGCGGTCGCCGAAGTGCTGGGCGAGCGCCGTCCCGTCCCGCTCGAGCGCGTGGGCGTGAAGGAGAGCTTCGGCGAGATCGGCACACAGGACTATCTGATGAAAAAATTCGGCCTGACGGCCGGGGACATCGCACAGGCCGTCAAACGGGCCGTGCGGAGGAGGAATTGACATGCGCGTCGCCATCGTCAGCGAGGTTTCAGCGAAGGAGAAAAACGCGGCCATACTGGAGGCGCTCGAGCCGTTCGGGCACGAGGTCATAAACGCCGGCATGACGGCGCAAGGCGGCGGGCCGGAGCTGACCTACATCCACACGGGCTTCATCGCGGCGTCTCTTTTAAACCTCGGCGCGGTTGATCTGGTCGTGGGCGGGTGCGGCACGGGGCAGGGCTTTGTGAACTCCGTCATGCAGTATCCGGGCGTGGTCTGCGGGCTTATACTCGATCCGCTCGACGCGTTCCTCTTTTCGCAGATCAACGCGGGCAACTGCGTGTCCCTCGCGCTCAACAAGGGCTACGGCTGGGCGGGCGAAACGAACCTCGCCTACGTTTTCGAAAAGCTGTTCGAAAGGGAACCCGGCGGCGGTTTCCCGCCGCACCGGAGCGGAAGCCAGGCGCAGAGCCGCGAGCGGCTTCGCGCGGTATCGAGGGCAACGCATAGGTCCTTCGGGGAGATCGTAGCGGCGCTCGATCCTGAGATCGTCCTGACTTCGCTCTCGCACGCGCCGTTTCGCGCCCTCGTTTCGGAGCGCGGCTGGCGCTGCTTCGAGGGCTTCGGGGAGGGCGCCGTATGATCCAGTCTTTGGAGCGCGGCGTCGCGGCGCTGGTGTTCCTCTCAAAGCGCGTCGCCGCGGGCGTGACCGAGGTCGCCGAGGAGCTCGGCGTCAACAAGAGCACGGCGTTTCGCATACTCGAAACGCTCGAAAGCGCGAACATGGTCTCCCAGGACAGGGACACCGCCAAATACCGGCTCGGCCCCGGCATACTGCGCCTTTCCGACCGGTTCGCGCGCAACCTCGACATACTCGCCGCCGCGCGGCCGATTATGGCCAGGCTCGTTGAGACGACCGGCGAATCCGCGCACCTGTGCATGCTCAGCTCCGACGCGGCCGTGGTCATCGAGCAGGTGATGACCGATTCCCGCCTCGCCGTGCACGCGAAAATAGGCAACGCGGAACCCGCGCACGGTTCGTCCGTGGGCAAGTGCCTGCTCGCCTACTGCCCTGCCGAGCAGAGGGAGGCGATACTCGGCCGCCTTGGCTTCGAGCCTTACACGAAAAAGACCATCGCAGACGCAAAAACGCTCAGAAAAGAACTCGAAGTCATCGCCGCGCGCGGCTATGCGCTCGACGACGGGGAGATCAGCGAGGACGTCGTCTGCATCGCAGCGCCCATATTCAACAGCGCGGGCGCGGCGCCTTACAGCCTCGCCATCTCCGGTCCGCGCAGCCGCATTTCCGGCGAGAAGCGCGTCGAGCGGCTCGCGCGCTTCGTGATGGGCGCCGCAAAAAAGCTCTCCGAGCAGCTCGGCTATTTCAAGGATTAGCCGCGAGGCGGCTTTTGCAGCGAAAAAACAGAGCATACGAAAGGAGGAACGCACTGTGTTGAAAAAACGGCTCGGGTACGCGTGCGGCGATATCTACGGCGGAGGGTCCTTCCTGATATTCAGCATGCTGTTCATGAACTTCCTTGTGCTCGTCGAGGGGATGCCCGTCGTGCTCGCATCCGCGGTGATCTTCGCGGGCAGGCTCTGGGACGCGGTCACCGATCCCATCATGGGCAATCTGACCGACAGGACGCGCTCGCGCTTCGGCAGGCGGCGCGTCTACTTCCTCGCGGGCATACCGCTGGTGTTCGCCTCGTTCGTGATGCTGTGGTACTCGTTCGGTATGCAGAGCGTGATGCTCAAGGTGTTCTATTATATCTTCGCCTACATGTTCCTCGACGCGGCGTTCACGGTCGTGATGGTGCCCTACAACGCAATTTTGCCCGACATTACCTGCGACTACAACGAGCGCACGCGCTTCACTGCCACGCGCATGGCCTTCTCCGCGGGCACGGCGATACTCGCGGCGGTCGTGCCGAGCATACTGATCAAGTCCATCGGCGGCGAGGTCAACGGTCCCGCGCAAAAATCCGGCTACCTCGCGATGGGCCTCGTATTCGGCGCGATCTTCGCGCTCGGGTGGCTGTTCACTTTCCTGGGCACGAAGGAGCGCGAGGATCTGCCCGAGCCGGAGCCCTTTTCGATCAGGGAATGGTTCTCCGTGTTCCGCAACAAAACCTACCGCATTTTTCTTGGCATATTCATCTTCGTGCAGGTCGCAATCGATCTGCTGCTCGCGATTTTCATATTTTATATTGACATTGTCGTTCTGCAGTATAAGAATTATGAGGTAGTCATGGGCGTACTGCTCGTGTGCCAGCTGCTGTTCATGTTCATGCACAACAAAATCGCGCAGAAGAAAGGCAAGCACTACCCGCTCTTTGTCGGTATACCCGTATGGATCGCGGCCTCCGCAGGCTTTGCGTTCGTGTCGAGCACGACGCCGCTGTGGGTCATACTCGCGCTCGCGGTGCTCATCGCGGCGGGCGCGGCGGCGGGCAACCTCTCGACCTGGGCGATGCTCTCGGACACCTGCGAAGTGGACGAGCTCATCACGGGCAAGCGGCGCGAGGGCATTTACAGCGGCTTCACAACGTTTGCGCGCAAATGCGCCTCGGGCGCCGCGGTGCTGGTCATGGGCTTCGGGCTGCAGCTCGCGGGCTTCGACCAGCTCGCCTACAACCAGGCGCGCGCGAACCCGGGCTTCGATCCCGCGGCCTACGCCGAATCGAGCGCGGGCAGCACGATCAAATGGATGTTCGTCGTGATCCCCATCGTGTTCCTGCTCGCGGCGCTCGCCTTCGCGCTGCGCTACAAGCTCGACAACAAGCGCTTCGAGCGCGTGATCGGCGGCATCGAAAAACTCAAGGCCGGGCAGCCTTCGGCGGCGTTCTCCGCCGAGGAACTTGCGGACTTCGAGCTGCTCACAGGCAGGAAGGCCGGGGAGCTCTGGCCGGTCAACGGAAATCCGCCCGCGGGCGCGGGCTGAAGCAGCACATCAAAAAAATACAGGAGCGGTGAAATGAGCGAAATCAGGAAGTTGAAGTTTTTCTCCGGCGGGAAGTGGCTCGAGACCGAAAGCGGCGCATACATGGACGTTTACGATCCGAGCACGGGCGAGGTGCAGGCGCGGGCGCCGCGCTGCACGCGCGCCGAGGTCGAGGGCGCGATCAGGGCCGCGAAGGAAGCGTTCCTCCCGTGGGCGCAGACGCCCGTCATGAAACGCGTGCAGGTGCTGTACCGTTTCCGCGACCTCGTCGTGGCGCACATGGACGAACTGACGGAGCTTTGCGCGCGCGAGCACGGCAAGGTGTGGGGCGAGGCGCAGGGCGACATACTCAAGGTCAAGGAGCCTGTGGAGCTCGCCTGCGGCGTCCCGTCCCTTCTCATGGGAGAAAGCCTGATGAACACCTCCGCGGGCTACGACACCGTGCTCTACCGCGAGCCCGTGGGCGTATATGCGGGCATCGTCCCGTTCAACTTCCCCGGCATGATCCCGATGGGCTGGATGGCGCCCCTGTGCGTCGCCTGCGGCAACACGCTCGTCATCAAGGCCGCCTCCATGACGCCCATGACCGCCATGCGCCTTTGCGAGCTTTGGCAGGAAGCCGGGCTTCCGGACGGCGTGCTCAACCTCGTGACCTGCTCGCGCAACGAGGCGGAGCTTTTCCTCACGCACCCGGACGTCGCGGGCGTGAGCTTCGTGGGCTCGACCTCGGTGGGGCTGCACGTCTACTCGACCGCCGCCGCCCACGGCAAGCGCGTGCAGGCGCTCTGCGAGGCGAAGAACCACGGCCTCGTGCTCGAGGACGCCGCACTCTCGCGCACGGCCGCGGGCATCATCAACTCCGCGTTCGGCTGCGCGGGCGAGCGCTGCATGGCGCTGCCCGTCGTGGCGGTGCAGGAATCCGTGGCGGACGAGCTGATACAGCTTCTCGTCGAATACGCGAAAAACCTCAAGATCGGCCCCGCCTACGACAAAACCTCCGAGCTCGGGCCGCTCGTGACGGCGGAGCATCGCGCCTCGGTCGTGCGCTGGATCGACAAGGGCGTCGCCGAGGGGGCGAAACTCGTGCTCGACGGGCGGAACGCCGTCGTGCCCGGCTACGAAAACGGCTTCTATCTCGGGCCGACGATATTCGACCATGTGACGGAGGATATGTCCGTCGGCCGCGACGAGATTTTCGGGCCGGTGCTGTGCGTCAAGCGCGTGAAGGACTTCGGGGAAGGACTCGAAGTCATGAACGCGAACCCGTTCGCCAACGGCTCGGTCGTCTATACGCAGAGCGGGCATTACGCGCGGGAGTTCGCGCTTCGCACGCACGGCGGCATGGTGGGCGTGAACGTGGGCATCCCGGTGCCGGTGGGCATATTCCCGTTTTCCGGGCACAAAAACTCATTCTTCGGCGACCTGCACGCGCTGGGCAAGGACGGGGTTCGCTTCTACACCGAAACCAAGTGCGTCACGACGACCTGGTTCGACGAACAGGAGCGCAGGAAAACGCGGGTCGATACGTGGGACGGCTCGATCGGCGGGAGCACGTAAAAGGGACGCAGATTATATCAACGATAAATGACTTCCGGCAAGGGCGTGCTATTGCAGAGTGTTGCGGCGCGCCCTTGTTTTTGGTATGCTCGAAAGGGGCGGAACGGGAATTTGACACGCATACAGGACGAGGTATCCCAATGTACGAAAGTATGAAGCAAATGCTTGACGGCGAATATGGCATACGGGCACTATCTTTGCAGGAAATTCCTTCGGGCTGGTCCGCGTCCGCCTGGAAAGTGCATTCCGGCTGCGGCGACTATTTCCTAAAGGTGTATGACAAGCGCAAACCCTCCGCAAAAAGCTGGATTGCGCGAATCGACAGCTATATGCCGGTTGTCCTTTGGCTGCATGGGAACACGGAGCTTCGCAGTAAAATGACCGCGCCGATTCTCGCCGGGAACGGATCCTATAAAATCGAAGATGAAGCTTATTTATACATGGTATTTCCCTTTATCGACGGGCAAACCATATGCGATGAAAAACTGAGGCCGGAGCAGACGCGTACACTTGCGCGGATTGTTTCGGAATTGCATTCCTATGGCGCCGAGATACCGGTGCCCATAAACAGCTTGAAGGAAACTTTCGACGTTTCGTTTTGCATGACTTTGATCGACAGGCTTGGGAATATGCATGATCCCTCCCTTTTGAATGACGCGCTGGCGCCCCATATGGACGCGCTTGCCCGCACGGCCGCATCCCTTCAGGAAACGGCGGCGCTGCTGCGCAATTCCAAAGTACGGTATGTCTTGTGCCACACGGACATTCACGGCTGGAATCTTATGCAGGCGGAAAGCCTTGTCCTGATCGATTGGGAGGGTTTGAAGCTTGCGCCGGCGGAGGCCGACCTCTTTTCGTTTACCGGAACGTTCTTTTTTGAATACGCATGGGAAGATTTCATTTCCGTTTACCGTGCGGCGCGCAAGGGCTATCGGGTCAACGCCGACGCGATGCGGTTTTACAGATTGCGGCGCAGGCTGGAGGATATTGACGCGTTCGTCGAGAGCATCCTGTTTGACAATCTCGCGCAGGACGAACTGAATCGATCGCTTTATTACCTGCGGCGGGAATGCGAATTGCTGAATGCCACGCGCTGACGGGAACGGCCCGCTTTATCAAATTCGTTTAGTCCGGAACGGGGAACGGAAATTTTCGGACCGTTTTGAAGCTGAGCATTGCTTATACAGTCTGAATTATGGGGAGAGATCTTATGGGCGAATTCATAGTAGCCGTAAAATCATTGATTGTGTACAATAAAAAAGTGCTGCTCCTGCAAAAGTCGGGCGGCGAATGGATGCACAATGAGAATAAATGGGAGTTCGCCGGCGGCTGCCTGGAATTCGGCGAAAGCCTGTCGCAGGGGCTTGCGCGGGAGGTTTTTGAAGAAACCGGATTGACCGTTCGCACGGACAGATTGTTATGCGCGTCGACCCATGTGCCTGCGTCCCCGGCCCATCAAAAGCAATTTGTTTTTCTTTACTATCTGAGTCGCGCGGATACCGATGAAGTAAAGCTTTCCGGGGAGCATAAGAATTTTTTATGGGCCTGCCGCGAGCAAATGATCGACCTGTTGGATAAACCTGTATGGGACGACCTCGTTTCCAATGCGATACCGGATACGTTGGACATCGAATCGCGCGTGGCGTCAGCGAATGGGCACGGCCTGCGCGGCAAACCGCTCAGGCATGCGGGGAAATGAGCGAGGTTATGGATACGTTCACGAAAAATGAGTTAAACGAGGCCCTTCGCGCGATATCTTCAACGCTGAACAAGAGCGAGAAAGCAAGGCTGAAATTGAAAGCGGGGACGTTTCAGCACGCGATGACGACGCAGGGGATCGAGGCTTACGCCATCGCGACGGAACTGATAAAAAGAGAATCCGAAACGATTACAGCGGGTAGCTTATTTGAACAAAAATATGCGAAAGAAGATTTGGAAAAGGCTCTTCAGGCTCTGGCCTCGGCAACCGGCAGGGTTGAGAAAGCGCTGCCCAAATTTGCCCCGGGCACTTCCCAGCACACTTTGGCCGTGCGCAGGATCAAGGCGTTCCATACCGCTGCGGAATTGATAAAAAGGGAATTGGGCTCATAAGAAGGGTTCACGGAAATTGGCGCAACAGGCGGTGATGAAATGGAATCGTTACAATATCAGGGTTGGAGTTTTGAATTCGACAAGGCGGCGACACGGGGTTATTATGCCTCGCACCGCGACGAATGCACTTGCGCTTCATGCCGAAATTTTCATAAGACCATTGAAGAAATGCCGCCGGATGTGAAAAGGTTCCTTGAAGGGTTTGGAATCGACATCGATCATCCTATTGAACAGATGTCGGTGATCGCGCTTAAAAAAGAAAATTTAGTCGAACAGCAGGTTCAATACTGCGTGAAAGGGACCGCAATTTCAGAGGAAGGGCACGAAATCGGTATCGGGCCTGTTCAAATTGCTCCGCTAAACAAAAACGCAATGGCAAATCATGAAATGGAGGAACCGTATTTCGGTTTTGCGTTATATAACATGTATTTTCATTGGACGGTGGAGGACGATATCGACGAAGTCTACCCTGAGCAGCGAAGTCTGATGCAAAAAATCAAAGCGTTCCTGTCTCGGGCAAAATGAGCATAGTATGACAGCCCCGGCGGGATCGGCGCCTCGGGCAGCGGCGCGTCCAAGCCCGCGAGAGGGCCGATGAAGATTTTCCGCAAGCGCGGCGAGGAGAACGGGATGCCGCATACTCCCTTATTCAATCCGTTACCGGGCGTTGCTTTGAAACAGCGCGATCTCCTCCGCCCCGAACTGATCCCCGCAGCGCTTCACTTCGCCGAGCACGCGCGCGACGCCGTATTCCGTGAGGAACCAGTTGTCCCTGGAGATGCCGAAACAATCGACCGGGACGGTCAGGAATTCCGCCTCCGGGAACGCCAGTTGGTAGTACATCAGGCAGCGCCGCGCGTGGAAGGACTTGCACACGAGCAGCGCGCGCCCGATATTCAGGCCGCGCTCGTCCGCGATGCGGCGCGCGAATATGGCGTTCTGCCTGGTGTAGCCCGACTGATCCTCGCCGAGTATCGCGCCCGCGTCCACGCCGTTTTTCACGAGCACGTCGCGGTAGAAATCGCACTCGGTCGCGTACGCGCCGGAATAGACTTCCCGCTTCGACTTGGGCCCGGGAAAAACGCCCAGCTTGACGCTCACGCCGCCGCCGATGAAGATATGCGGCGCGAAGCCCGTTTTCCAAAGCTCGGCGGCCTTTTCCGGCAGTTCCGGATGCGAGCCGCCCGCGACCATTACGGCGTCCGAGGGCGCGGGCTCGTCGCGGGCGAATATAAAGTCTGTGATGGGTTGGAGTATGGTCATGGGTTCATACCGGCGGCGCGCGCCGTCACTCGCCAAAGTGCTTCGTCGACGCTTCCTGATACGCCTGCGAGTTGAGGTAATCGTGAACATCCTCGGGATAGCCCGGCAGGCGCGTCATGGTGCCCTCGACCGTGAAGGCGTTGCCGTTCGAATCCGTGAAGTAGAAGATCACCTTGCGCGCGCCGTCCACCTCGGTGGAATCCGCCTGCATGTTCACGACATAGTTGATGTCGATCACCTGATCCGCGGGGAAGTCGGAATAATCGAGCTTCTCGCCCTGCGCGCCGCTGGCGTGCGCCTCGAGGAATACATTCTTGGCGACGGCCACGAAGCTGCCCCGCGCGACGGGCATATCCTGCGAGAGCGGCCGGGGATTGCCGTCCGCGTCGGGTATGGTGTAATCCATCCAGGCCTTGTCGTCCGTGATGTTGAGATAGATGCCGAAGTTGTCGCTGAGCGCCTCCCCGCCCCCCTCGAAGGCCATGTCGATGGGCGTATCCCCGAGCATTTCCTTGATGAAGTCGGCTACGTCAAGCGTGACGTTCATCCAGAAATAGCCCTCGTACGCACCGGTCGAGACGCGGTTGTCGTTGGCGTCGATCTTATGCAGGTAAAGCTCGCACTCATAGTTCGCGTAATAGCCCTCCGCGAGTTCCTGCTGCCACGTGCTCTGCGCCTGTATGACGTAGATGCTCGGGTCGAGCAGCTTGCTCTCGTCCTCGGCGGGCGCGGTCGGCGCGGGCGTCGCGGGCGTGGGCGTCGCGGCGGGCTCGCTCGAGCCGCCGGGAAGTATCGCGGCGTCCGGCGTCTCGGTCGCGGCGGGCGTGACTTGGGCGGGCTTCGCGGCTTCTCCGCACGCCGAAAGCAGCAGTAGCAGGGACAGCAACAGCGCGAATATGCTCTTTTTCATAATGGATTCCCCCATATTCCGAATCGTTTCGATCAGGATTATATTACCATGAATCCTCCGGGACGACAATGGGGCGCGCGATCGACGGACATCCGAATCCAAAAAGGAAACCGCGCCCTGCTCGAACATGAGGGCGCGGCCGTATTTTTTCGGGAAGCCGCCGAAGCGGCCGGCGGTCAGTCTTTCGCGCCGCGGACGCTTTGCCGGGCCTCCGCGAGCCAGGCTTCGCTTTGCCCGATATGCGCTTCGACCGCCGAGGCGGCGGGGCCTCCGGGCAGGCAGCGTCCGTCCACGCAGGCGTCGAGCGATATGCTCTCGTATACGTCGGCGCCGAACGCCCAAGATACGGCCTGCAGCTCCGGGAGCGACAGCTCCTCGATGGCCTTGCCCTTCTCCAGGCAGTTGAAGACGAGCCTTCCCACGATTTCATGCGCCGTGCGGAACGGTAAGCCCTTCCTTACGAGATAATCCGCGGCGTCGGTGGCGTTGGTGAAGCCCTTCCCCGCTGCCGCGCACATGTTCTCTTCGCGAAAGCGCAGCGACGCGAACATGCGCGTGAAAATCGAGAGGCAGCCGTTGACGGTATCCAGCGCGTCGAAAGAAGCTTCCTTATCCTCCTGCATATCCTTGTTGTACGCGAGGGGCAGGCCCTTCATCAGCGTCAGCAGCCCCATCAGATCGCCGTACACGCGGCCCGTCTTGCCTCGGATGAGCTCGGCGACATCCGGATTCTTCTTCTGCGGCATGATGGACGAGCCGGTCGAAAACGCGTCGTCCATCTCCACGAAGCGGAATTCGTCCGTGCTCCAGAGTATCAGTTCCTCGCAGAAGCGCGAGAGGTGCATCATCGCCACCGACGAAGCCGCGGCGAACTCGATGCAAAAGTCCCTGTCGCTCACAGCGTCCATGCTGTTGCGCGAGATCGCCGAAAAGCCGAGCTGCGCGCGCACCATCTCCCGGTCGAGCGGATATGTGCTGCCCGCGAGCGCGCCCGCGCCCAGGGGCATCTCGTCCATGCGCTTTTTGCAGTCCGCAAAGCGGCCGACGTCGCGCCGGAACATCTCGAAATAGGCCATCAGATGATGCGCGAGCGTGACGGGCTGCGCTTTTTGCATGTGCGTATAGCCGGGCATGACGGTGCGCGTATGCGCCTTGGCCGTGCTCAGCAGCGCCGATTGCAGCGCGAGGAGGTTGCCGATCACGGCGTCCGTGCCGCGCGTCAGATAGAGCCTGAAGTCGAGCGCGACCTGGTCGTTGCGGCTGCGCCCCGTGTGCACGCGCTTGCCCGCCTCGCCGACGCGCGCGATGAGGAGCTGCTCCACGTTCATGTGGACGTCCTCGGCGCTCTTTTTGAGCGTCAGCTTCCCCGCCTCGCATTCCGCGAGGATTCCAAGCAGGCCTTCTTCTATTTTTTCCGCCTCCGCGGGCGGTATGATACCCTGGGCGCCGAGCATGCGCGCGTGCGCGAGAGAGCCCTGTATGTCCTCGCGCGCCATGCGGCAGTCCACGGCCACGGAGGAATGGAAATCCTCCATCGCCTCGTCCGCCGCCTTTTGGAAGCGGCCGCCCCACAGCTTTTTTTCCGTTTGCTCCATATGATGTTTTTTCCCTTCCGTCCGGAACCGGCCCGGCCGAAACCGCCGGGCGGCCCCCTTACTTCGCGGCGTTCCTGTCCAGGAGCGCGCGCACCTTGATGGGCAGGCTGAACAGGCTGATGAAGCCCGCGGCGTCCTTCTGGTTGTAGGTCTGCTCCTTCTCGAAGGTCGCCAGTATCGGGTCGTACATGCTGTACGGGCTTTTGACGCCCGCGTGGTAGGTCCTGCCCTTGAAGAGCTTGAGGCGCGCCACGCCCGTGGTCCTCTCCTGCATGACGTCCACCGCGGCGGCGAGCGCCTCGCGAAGCGGCGTATACCATTTGCCGTCGTAGACGGTGTCGGCGTAACGCTGGGCAAGCTGGTGCTTGAAGTGCATCGTGTCGCGGTCGAGCGTGATCGACTCGAGATACTCAAGCGCGTCGTAGAGTATGGTGCCGCCCGGGGTTTCGTAGACGCCGCGGCACTTGATGCCCACAAGGCGGTTCTCCACCATGTCGTCTATGCCTATGGCGTGCTTCGCGCCCAGCGCGTTGCACTTTGAAACGAGCGCCACGGGATCGAGCGCCTCCCCGTTCACCGATACGGGCACGCCCTTTTCAAAGCCGATCTCGATGTAATCCGCAGCGTCCGGCGTTTTGCCGGGCGCCGTATCGACCAGATACAGGCTGTCCTTGGGCTCGTTCCACGGGTCCTCGAGGTCGAGCCCCTCGTGCGAAAGGTGCCAGAGGTTGCGGTCCATGCTGTACGTTTCCTCGGCGCTGAACTGCAGGGGAACGTTCTTCTCGCGCGCGTATTCGATTTCCTCCTTGCGGCCTTTGATGTCCCATATGCGCCAGGGCGCGATGACGCGCATCTCCGGCGCGAACGCCTTGATGGTCAGCTCGAAACGCACCTGATCGTTGCCCTTGCCCGTGCAGCCGTGCGCGATGGCGGTGCAGTTCTCCCCAAGGGCGACCTTGACGAGCCGCTTGGCGATGACGGGGCGCGCGGTGGCCGTGCCCAGAAGATATTTGTTCTCGTACTTCGCGCCCACCTTGAGCGTGGGGAACACGAAATCCCGGATATACTCCTGCCTGGCGTCCTCGATGTAGATTTTGCTCGCGCCCGTCCTGATCGCCTTCTCGCGCAGCGGCGCGAGCTCCTCCCCCTGCCCCACGTCCACGGCGACGGCGATCACCTCGCAGTCGTAGTTTTCCTTGAGCCACGGGATCATGACGGAGGTATCGAGCCCTCCCGAATAAGCCAGAGCGATTTTTTCCTTTGCCATATGCCTGCCTCCATTAAAACAATGCAGAGATTATAACTCTTAAATGTATAAATATGCAAGACGCCGGGCAAAATATATTATCATTGCGCCGCGTAAAGCAAAGAAATATCGAAAGCGGCACCGTTCCTCCAAAACGCGCAAGCGCCCGCGGTTTCCCCGCGGGCGCCGGATTTTATGGAGTTTACATCGCTTATACGTTCCCCGCGCAGCCACACATTTCGACGAGCAGCCTGTCCACGCTGCGGTAAAACCTGCGCGCGCCGAGCTTATCGTACAGTTCGCATTCCCTGAGCTTCTCGAGCACCCTGTCCTGCGCGCCGCAAACCGCGAGCTGTATCCCGCGCTCCGCGCACGCCTCGCAGTAATCCGAAAGCGCGGTGACGGCGCTGATGTCAATGAGGGGCACGCCGCGTATGGAAAGAATCACCGTGTCGCAGCCTTCGACGCGCCCGAGCTCGCGGATGAGCTTGCCGGAGTTGACGAAGAACAGCGGCCCCGTGATGTAGACGACGACGGCGTTCCTGCAGGGCCCCTCGACGTCGCGCTCACACAGGTGCATCTTGCCGTTCTCCACGCGCGAGCTTGTGACCTCGAGCCGCGACACGCGGATCAGGAACACGACGAGCGCCACGGCGATGCCGAGCAGTATCGCAAGCGTCAGGTCGAAGGCGACGGTCGCCGCCATGGTCACGAGGAATTTGACGATCGGCCCCTTGAGCTTTTTGCCGAAATACTGGCGGATGTTCTCCCAGTCGTTCATGCGCCAGGCTGTGACGACGAGCACGCCCGCGAGCGCGCACAGCGGCAGGTTTCGAAACACCGGCGAGAGCGCGAGCGCGCAAAGCAGCAGCACGAGCGAATGGAACATGCCCGTCAGCCGCGTTTGCCCGCCAGATTTGATGGCCACGCTCGTGCGGGCGATGGCCGCCGTCGCGGGCACGCCGCCGAAGAAGGGCAGCAGCATGTTGCCCACGCCCTGCGAGACCAGCTCGCGGTCGGCGTCATACCCCTCCTTCTTCATGCGCGCCGCGCTCGACGCGCACAGCAGGCTTTCGATGAGCGCGAGCGCCGCGATGGAAAGCGCGCCGGGCAGGTATCCGGGCAGCTCGCCGAGGGAGAGATCGCCGAACCGCAGGCGCTGCGAGAGGAGTATGCTGCGCGGAATTTCGCCGACCGTGGCGACCGCGGGCCTGAACAGACTCACCGCGAGCGTGGCAAGCACGATGGCAACGAGCGACGCGGGAACCCGCGCGTTCCATTTCCTGGGCCAGATGAGCATAAGCGCGATCGTGCACGCGCCTATGAGCGCGCTCGCGAGGTTCACATGGAAGCCGATGGCGAAGTACGAACCGAGCTTTTCGAGTATGGATTCCCCCGCCGACGCCGTGCCGAGCAGGTTGTCGATCTGCCCGAGCGCGATCACGAGCGCGATGCCCGTGGTAAAGCCCGTGATGACGGGTATGGGGATGTACTCGACGAGCCGCCCGAGCCGGAATACGCCGCACAGCAGCAGCAACGCGCCCGCGATCAGGCAGGTGACGAACATGCCCCTGAGTCCCGATTTGGCGACGAGCGCGATCAAAACCGCGGTCATCGCGCCCGTCGGCCCCGAAACCTGGTACGACGCGCCGGAAAGAACGCTCATCACGAACCCGCCGATGACGGCTGTGACGAGCCCCGCCGCCGCGTCCGCGCCGCTCGAGATGCCGAACGCCAGCGCGAGCGGCAGCGCGACCGCCGCGACCGTGACGCCCGCCATCAGATCCTTAACGAGCTTCGCCCCGTTATATCCCGCGAATTCGCGCCTGAGGTCGCCGATATATTTTGAGATCATATTCGTCCCCCATTCATACTCGCAACAAGCATGTATGTTACCACAAAACGGATGGAAATGGAACCGCTTTTTCGAAGCCCCGCGCAGAAAAAAGCGCGCATCCCGTCGGAAGGCGCGCGTGCCGCGTTTTCGTTATGCCCGCCGCGCCCCGCGCGCTTACAGGTCGCCCGCGCTCAGGCCGAGCGCGTTGATGGTGTGGCGGATGTGGATGTTCATGGCGCTTTTCGCGCCCGCGCCGTCCCTCAGGCGCAGGAAGTTGCACATGTCACGGTTGTCGTAGATCACGATGTTCTTGAGCGCTTCGGTGTTGTCGCTCATCTCCATGGCCTCGTTCACCGCGGCGGTGATGATCGGGAACATGCGTATGATGAACTCGTTGTGCGAGGCGGCGGCGATCATCTCGTGGAACTTCTGGTCCTCGCCCGGCCAGTTTCCGTCCGCGCGGACCATTCTTTCGACGAGCTGCGCCTGGTCGAAGATGCGCTGCAGCTCCTCCTCCGTGGCGCGAAAGCACGCGAGCATGATGCAGTGCGGCTCGAACATCAGCCGGATCTCGTACATATCCCCCAGGCGCGCATGGCTCAGCGCGCCCAGGTCGTATTTGTTGAAGGCGGCAAGATCCTCGCTGATAAAGGTGCCCCGCCCCCGCTGCACGCTCAAAACGCCGCGCGCGACGAGGTAGCGCACCGCCTCGCGCAGCGTCGTGCGGCTGACGCCCAGCTTCTGCGAAAGATCGTTCTCGTTGGGCAGCTTTTCGCCCGGCGCGAACGTCTTTTGCAGCACGATCATGCTGTAGAGCTCGTTTGCCGTGCGCTCCGACAGGCTGCCGCTTCCATTTGCCATGCCGACTGCCCTCCCGGTTATATTGGCAGAATTATACATCATATATTCTTCCGTTTCAAGGCCGCTACGCGCTCCGTCCCCTTGACATACTACATCATATCATATAGTCTGTTGTCGGACAAATAAACATATCATAATACATCAGTGAAATTTGGGAGCCGCATATGACCATGACTTTGGATGCCCTGACCCGCGCGCGTTACGCCGTGCGCCCGGTCGTCGCCGTCGCGGCGGCGCAGGACGCCTGCGTGCTGCACGCGCTTCGCGAGGCGGTGGACCTCGAACTGTGCGACGCGCTGCTCGTCGGCGATGCGGACGCGATACGCGGCATCGCCGCGCGCGAGGGGATCGACCTTTCCAAAATGGAGATACTCCCCTGTCCGGATGAGAAGGAGTGCTGCAAGAAGGCCGTGCGGCTCGTGCACGACGGGAACGCGCAGGCCGTGATGAAAGGCCTCGTGGGCACGGCGACGATACTCCACGAGGTGCTCGACGCGTACTACGGATTGAGGAAGAACAAGCTGCTCTCCTACGCGAGCGTATTCGAGCTGCCCGGCTTCGACCGGCCCATCTACCTGACGGACCCGGCGATGAACATGTACCCCGACCTTGAGGACAAGCGGCACATCATCGAGAACGCCCTCGAAGTCGCCAAAGCCTTCGGCAACAGGCGGCCCGTCGTGGCCTGTCTGTGCGCCATAGAGCACGTCAACCCCAAAATGCGCTGCACGCTGGACGCCGCGGAGCTCACGCGCATGAACCGCGAGGGCGAAATCGAGGATTGCGTGGTCACAGGCCCGCTCGCGCTGGACAACTGCCTCTACCGCGAGGCCGCGCTCCACAAGGGAATCGAGGACCCGTGCGCCGGATACGCGGACATATTGCTCGCGCCCGAGATCGAAACCGGCAACGCGCTCTACAAATCCTTCGCGCTCGTGGCGAAGGCGCCGCATGCGGGCGTGCTCGTGGGCGCGTCCGCGCCCGTGATACTCACGAGCCGCGCGGATGAGGAGAGCACCAAGCTATTTTCCATCGCGTTGGCGATGCGCATGGCATACGAAAGGATGGCCTGATATGGCGTACCGCGTGCTGGCGATCAACCCCGGCTCGACCTCTACGAAAATCGCCGTCTACGAAGGAGATTCCCCCCTGTTTGAAACCACGCTCCGGCATGCGCCCGAGGAGCTGTCGGCCTGCGCAGACCTCGCGGCGGCGCTGGCGTTCCGGCGGGGCATCGTGCTCGGCGCGCTCGCGGAGCGCGGCGTGCCCATCGCCTCGCTCGACGCGGTGATCGGCCGCGGCGGCATGCTGCGCCCCATAGAGGGCGGCGTATACGCCGTGAACGAGCGCATGCTGGGCGACCTTCGCGAAAAAAGATATGGCGACCACGCCTCCAACCTCGGCGCGTTCCTTGCCAAGGAAATCGCGGCGGGCGCGAACCTGCCCGCCTACATCGCCGACCCGGTCGTGACCGACGAACTGCACGATCTCGCGCGCCTCTCGGGGCATCCGGAGATCACGCGCGTATCCGTTCTTCACGCGCTCAACCAGAAGGCCGTGGCGAAGCGCTACTGCCGGGGCCAGAACCTTCGCTACGAGGAAACGAACCTCATCGTCGCCCACATGGGCGGCGGCGCTTCCGTGGGCGCGCACGAGAAAGGCCGCATCGTCGATGTGAACGACGGGCTCGGCGGCGACGGCCCCTTCAGCGCGCAGCGCTGCGGCGGGCTTCCCGCAACAGGGCTCGTCAGGCTGTGCCTTCGCCGGAACCTGCCCGCCGCCGACATGATACGCGAGCTCACCACGCGCGGCGGCCTGATCGGATATCTGGGCACGGACGACGGGCGCGAGATCCACCGGCGCGCGCTTGCGGGCGACGAACGCGCGCGCCTCGTCTACGAGGGCATGGCCTATCAGGTCTCAAAGGAGATCAGCGCGTGCGCCGCCGTGCTCAAGGGCAGCGTCGAGGCGATCATACTCACGGGCGGCTTCGCCTACGACGAGCTGATCACCGGCTGGATTACGCAGCGCGTGAGCTTCATAGCCCGGGTCGTCGTCATGCCCGGCGAGGACGAGCTGCGCGCGCTGTGCGAGGCCGCGTGCCGCGCGCTTGACGGCGGGGAGCCGATCAAGGTATATTAGGGATATGGAAAACCGACTTACTATCGTCACGGGCCACTACGGCAGCGGCAAGACCGAGTTCGCGGTCAACCTCGCGGTCGCCTTCGCGCGCGAGGGGCGCGCCGTGACGCTCGCCGACCTCGACATCGTGAACCCGTACTTCTGCTCGCGCGAACGGAAGGCTGAGCTCGAGGCCGAGGGCGTGCGGGTCATACTCTCCTCGGGCGGCAACGCGGACCTGCCCGCCGTCAACCCCGCCGTAAACGCGCTGTTCGAACCGAATGTCTGCGGCGTCATGGACGTCGGGGGCGACCCGGCGGGCGCACGCGTGCTCGGACGATTCGCCGCAAGGATACGCGAAACAGACCATGAGCTCCTTTGCGTGGTGAACTTCAACCGGCCGGAAACCGCGACGCCCGAAAAGGCGGAGCGTTATCTCCGCGAGATCGAGCGCAGCGCGAAGCTTGCCGTCACGGGGCTCGTGCACAACACGCACCTGTGCGGCGACACGACGGCCGCCGACGTGCTGCGCGGCGCGGAACTCGCACGGGAGCTCGCCGGGCAAACGGGCATACCCATACGCTATCACGCGCTCGCGCGCAGGCTGATGGATCAAGTCAACATTTCCACGGGCGAACCGTTCCCGATGGATATCTATATGAAAAAACCCTGGGAAATCGAGCCGACGGAGGAATAAACTGCATGGCAGGAAAAGTGAGCTTCGACCGGAACCGCTGCAAGGGCTGCGAGCTGTGCGTCGCCGTGTGCCCCAAGCACATCATCGCGCTGGACGCCGCCACGAACGTAAAAGGGTACCATCCCGCGACGGTGGAGCGCATGGAGGAATGCACGGCCTGCGCCTCCTGCGCGCGCATGTGCCCCGACAGCGTCATTACCGTGGAAAGGGTGTGAGCAACATGGCAAAGGAACTCTGGAAAGGCAACGAGGCGGTCGCCGAAGCCGCCATCCGCGCGGGCTGCCGCTATTTCTTCGGCTACCCGATCACGCCGCAGAACGAGATACCCGAGTATCTCTCCCGCCATCTGCCCGAGCACGGCGGCTGCTTCGTGCAGGCGGAAAGCGAGATCGCGGCCATCAACATGGTCTACGGCGCCGCGGGCTCGGGCGCGCGCGTGATGACGTCCTCCTCCTCCCCCGGCATCAGCCTCAAGCAGGAGGGCGTCACCTACATCGCCTGCGCGGAGCTGCCCGCGGTCATCGTCAACATGATGCGCGGGGGGCCGGGCCTGGGCAACATCGCGCCCTCCCAGGCGGACTATTATCAGGCGACGCGCGGCGGCGGCAACGGGGATTACCGCACGGTCGTGCTCGCGCCCGCGACCATACAGGAGGCCGCGGACTTCACGCAGGAGGCCTTCGACATCGCCGATTATTACCGCACGCCCGTCGTGGTGCTCGCGGACGGCATGATCGGCCAGATGATGGAGGCCATCGAGTGGCGAAAGCCCAAAGAGCGCGCGCTCCCGCCCAAGGATTGGGCGACGGACGGCACCAGGGGCAAGCGGCCGCACAACATCATCAACTCCCTTTACATCGACGCGAAGGACTGCGCCGTGCAGAACCGGAAGCTTCAGGAGAAATACGACCGCATCACGGAAACCGAGGTCCGCTATGAGGAGTTCATGGCGCAGGATGCGGAAATCCTCTTCGTCGCCTACGGCACGACCGCACGCATCGCGCGCGCCGCCGTGCTCAAGCTCCGTAAGGACGGCGTGAAGGCGGGTCTGTTCCGCCCCGTCACGCTCTGGCCCTTCCCCGAGAAGGCGCTCCGCGAGTGCGCGGCGCACGAAAACGTCGCGGCCGTCATAGACGTGGAGTTGAGCATGGGCCAGATGATCGACGACGTGAAGATCGCGCTCGCGGGCGCGAAACCCGTCCGCTTCGTGGGGATGGGAGGCGGCGCGATACCGGCGCCGCAGGAGCTCGTCGACGAGGCGTACAAGGCTTTAGGGAGGTGCGGAAAATGAGCATCGTCTATCGGAAATCAAAAGGGCTTACCGACGCGGAAATGCACTACTGCCCCGGCTGCACACACGGCGTGGCGCACAAACTCGTGGCGGAGGCGCTCGAGGAGCTCGGCCTCGTCGGCAGCGCCGTGGGCGTCGCCCCGGTCGGCTGCTCTGTGTTCGCCTATAACTACTTCGCGTGCGACATGCACGAGGCCGCCCACGGGCGCGCGCCCGCCGTCGCGACGGGCATCAAGCGCGTGCATCCGGATCTCGCCGTGTTCACCTATCAGGGGGACGGCGACCTCGCGGCCATAGGCACGGCGGAAATCGTGCACGCGGCCATGCGCGGGGAGAAGATCACGACCGTGTTCATCAACAACGCCATCTACGGCATGACGGGCGGGCAGATGGCGCCGACCACGCTCGTGGGCCAGAAGGCCACGACCGCGCCATTCGGCCGGCAAAAGGACCACTACGGCTCCCCCATCCGCATGGCGGAGCTGCTCTCGACCATAGACGGCTGCGTTTACGCGGAGCGCGTCACGGTCGTGGACGTGCCGAACATACTCAAGGCGAAAAAGGCGATCAAAAAGGCGTTCCAGCTCCAGATGGCGGGCGCGGGCTTCACGTTCGTCGAAGTCCTCTCGACCTGCCCGACCAATTGGGGGCTGACGCCGCTCGAGGCGATCGGCTGGCTCAAGGCGAACATGATCCCGTATTTCCCGCTGGGCGTTTACGCGGACAGATCGGAGGCGAAATAGCATGACGCACGAGATCGTCATTTCCGGCTTCGGCGGGCAGGGCGTGATGGCCATGGGCAAGACCCTCGCCGAGGCGGGCATGAAGGAAGGGCTTTGCGTGAGCTGGCTGCCCAGCTACGGCCCCGAGATGCGCGGCGGCACGGCCAACTGCTCGGTCGTTTTGAGCGGGGAGGAGATCATCTCCCCCATGGTGCAGAGCCCGACCGAGCTCATCGCCATGAACAAGCCCTCGCTCGTCAAGTTCGAGCCGCAGATGGTGCCGGGCGGTAAGCTCTTCGTCAACAGCAGCATCATCGAGCTCAAGGCTTCGCGCGCGGACATTTCGGCATACTACATCCCCTGCCTCTCCATCGCGGAGGAACTGGGCAACATCAAGGTCGCCAACATGGTCATGCTCGGCGCGTACATCGGCGCGACGGGGCTGCTTCAAACCGAAACCATACGCGGTATGCTCGCTCATATGTTCACGGGGCCCAAGGCGGCGCTCGTGGAGCTCAACATCGAGGCGCTGCGCAGGGGCGCGGCGTGCGTCAGGGAGGCGTAACCATGGAAATCCCCATTACACGGACTTCATTGCCCAAGCAAAAGTATACGGATGAGAGCAAGCTCGGCTTCGGCGTCGTGTTTACGGACCATATGTTCATCGCCAACCACGACGAGGAGCGCGGCTGGCACGACGCGCGCATCGTGCCCTATCGGCCGCTCGAAATCGACCCGGCTTCGCCCGTGCTGCATTATTCCATCGAAATTTTCGAAGGCCTCAAGGCGTATCTTTACGAGGACGGCGAGGTGGGCCTGTTCCGGCCCGAACAGAACGCCGCGCGCATGAACCGCAGCGCGTACCGCATGTGCCTGCCGCCCATAGACGAGCAGTTGCAGCTCGACGCCATCGAAACGCTCGTCGATCTCGAGCGGGACTGGGTGCCCCGCGCGCCGGGCACAGCGCTCTACCTTCGTCCGACGATGATCGGCGACGGGTGCAGGCTCGGCGTCCACTCCGCGCAGAAGCACATCTATTTCATCATCTGCTCCCCCTCGGGCGCGTTCTATCCCAACGGCATCAAGCCCGTGCGCATCCACATCGAGGATGCGTACGTGCGCGCCGTGCGCGGCGGCACCGGCAACGCCAAGACCGGCGGCAACTACGCATCGAGTCTTCTTGCGGCGGTCATGGCCCAGGAGAAGGGATTCGACCAGGTGCTCTGGCTCGACGGGCGCGAGAACCGCTACATCGAGGAGGTCGGCGCTATGAACACGATGTTCGTCATAGACGGCGTGCTCACCACGCCCGCCATCAACGGCAGCATACTCGAGGGCATCACGCGCATGAGCGTGCTCGAGCTTGCCGGGGAGTTCGGCATTCCCGTGTGCGAGCGCGCGATACCGGTCGACGAGCTGTTCGAGGCATACGAAGCGGACGCGCTCACGGAGGCCTTCGGCACGGGCACGGCGGCGGTCATATCCCCCATCGGCGAGCTCGAATACAAGGGAAAATCGATCTGTCTCGGCGCCGAGATCGGCCCCGTCGCCAAGCGCATGTACGATACGCTTACGGGCATACAGACCGGCCGTCTTGCCGACGCGCGCGGCTGGACAAAAATCGTGCCGAGAAAGCACGGATAGGATACGCGATATTCAATCAAAGCGCGAAAAGGCAGGCCGTCCGCAATGGACGGCCTGCGCGTTATCGGCTTGAAGCCGCGGCGCGTTCAGTTGACCTTCTCCCACTCCTTCTGCTTGAGGTTGGTGTAGAGGTACACCACGGCGGATACGGACGAGAACAGGAAGATCACCACCGAGAGCGCGGCGGAAAGCTCATAGTTCATATAGGTGGAGAACTGCCGCCTCAGGTATACGCCCAGCATCATAGGATGGTTGGGGCCGATGAGGTAGGGCGTCGTGAAGGAGCTGATGTTGCTCATGAACACGAAGGTCATGGCGATGAGCACATCCTTGATGGAGAGCGGAAGTATCATCCTGAAAAACACGCTCAGCTTGTGCGCGCCGACGTCGCGCGCGCTCTCCACCACGGAATTCGGTATGGCCGAAAGGGACGCGGAAACGATCATGGCCGCAAAGGGGATGTTGAACCACAGGTTCATCATGATGATGCCCTTCGGATTGAACAGAAGGCCGGGCTTGAAGCTGGCGCCGAAAAGCTGCGAAACCCGGTTGAGGAAGCCCGAGTCGCGCACGACCGTCATCATGGCGTAGATGGCCACGAGCGTGGGCACGAAGCGCGGCAGCAGATACAGCGAGCCGATGAGCCTCGAGATCTTCCCCTCCGAAAAGCGCAGGTAGAGCGAAAGCACGTACGCGAACGCGATGGCGAGCAGCACCGTCGCCGCCGTCACCCAGAACGTGAACCAGATGTTGTCCAGCGCGATTTTATCCGTGAACAAAAACCGGTAGTTTTCGAGCGTAAACGCGCCCTCTGCATCCCGGAAGCTCTTGACGAGCGTGTTGAGCATGGGATACGCGATGATGCCCAGCGAGAGTACCAGCGCTGGCAGCAGCATAAGCACGATGAACAAATTGGTTTTCCATGTGCGCTTTTGCATGCCGTGGCCTCCTTAAAGTTCCTGCGCGGGGCGGCGCGGGCCGCCCCGCCTGCTTGTCAAAAACGGCTTCTCCGCTTTGAGGGAAATCTCCGCGCCGTCCCGCTTACTTGATGGTGGCGATCTCCGCGTCCCACTTCTCGTTGAGCTTCTTGCCAAGGTCGCCCAGGGAGATGACGGAGAACTTGGATACGTCGAGCCCGAGCACCTTCTCCACCACATCCGAATCGATGGCGGCCGGGTCGATCACGGGCACCGCGTAGATGGTTTCAAGGCAGATCTTCTGCCCTTCGGGGCTGATCATGAAGTTGATGAAGTCGTAACAGGCCTCGGCGTTCGCGCCGATAGAGGGGATGGCGAACACCACGTCCGTGCCGTTGAGCGAGGCGTCGCCGAGCTGCATCATGGCCGTGGTCGCGGGAAGCGTGCCGCTTGCGACGTTGGTCAGTATCTGATCCGCCCAGGCCGGGATGATGTCGACTTCCTTATTGATCAGCAGGTCGAGCGTGCCCTGGTTCTTGTTGGGATACACGACCGCGCCGCCGGACTGATACAGGTACGGATGGATCTCCGTGAGCCAGTTGAAGCCTGCCGTCCACTCGGCCATCCATTTTTCGTCGTTGGAGGTTTTCGCCTCGACCGGCATGTCCTTATAGACCGCGGTGCTCACGAAGCCTCCGCCCGCGCCGCCGGTGCTGGGCACGTTGTACGCGAAGCGGCCGGGATGATCCTTGATCCACTGGGTAAGCTCGGCCCATGTGGTCGGCGGGCTGGGCACGCGCTCCGTATCATAGGCGAACACGACCGTGGTGCCGCGGTACGGCACGACCTTCTCGTTGTCGAACGCGGACTTGATCAAAACATTGTTATAGTTGGGGATCTTCGAAAAATCCATCTTGACGAACAGGTCGTCGCTGCCCGCGGCGTCCACATAGCCCTGCAGGGCCGTGCTGTTTTCCGCGATCAGGTCGAAGCCCGCGTCCGTCTGGCTGGTCTTATAAGCCGCGGCCATGCGGTCCGAGAGCGTGGCCTCGCCCGTGCCGGACATGATGAACTGCAGCTCCATGACCGCGGTGGACTCGGGGCGCGCGTTGTAGGCTTCGATCGCTTTGGCGAACAAGTCGGAAAGGTTCTGCGAGCCCGTCGTCCAGAGCGTGACGGTGGGCTTCTCGACGACGGGGGGTGCCGTTTCAACCGGCGCCGCGGTTTGCTGCTGGGGCTGCTCCGTGGGCGGCGGCGTGGTCTCCTCCGCGGCCGGCGTGCCGCAGCCCGCGAGCAAGCCGAGGGCCAGGAAGAGAACCATCGTCAGTGAAAGCAAGCGTTTCATGTTTCCTCTTTCCTCCTGTTTCATGGTTTTATTTAGAAGGGCAGCGCCGCAGACGCGCGCCTGCGCCGCCCCGCTTCACGCTAAAAGCGGAAGGAGCTCTCGAACCGGAGCGCCACCGGATCGCCGCTTTTGAACTTTTCGGCCTGCTCCGCCGACACGAAGGACTTGACGATGCCGTATTCCGTATCTACGGTCAGCTCGATGTAGTGGCCGAGCATCATGATCGTGCGCACGGAGCCCGCGAGGTCGCCCTCCCCGTGCGCCGAAACGACCACGTTCTCCGGGCGCACGGCAAGCGTCTCCCCGTCCCGCTCTATGAAGTTCATCTCGCCGATGAAGTCCGCGACGTAGCGGCTCCTCGGGTGGTTGTAGACCTCGCGCGGCGTGCCCATCTGCTCGAACGAGCCCTTGTTCATCACCACGATGCGGTCGGAGAGCGCCATCGCCTCCTCCTGGTCATGGGTGACGAACACGACCGTGATGTTCAGGTCGGTCTGGATCTTTCTCAACTCCTCGCGCATCTGGGAGCGGATCTTTGCGTCGAGCGCGGAGAACGGCTCGTCGAGCAGCAGCACGTCCGGCTTGAGCAGGAGCGAGCGTCCTATGGCGATGCGCTGCTGCTGGCCGCCCGACATCTGCCCGGGATACTTGTGCTCCATGCCCGTCATCTTGACGAGCGCGAGCATCTCCATGACGCGGCGTTTGCGCTCCTCCCTTGGAACCTTGCGAAGCTTGAGGCCGAAGGCCATGTTCTCCATCACCGTCATGTGCGGCCAGAGGTTGTAGCTCTGGAACACCATGGCCGTGGGGCGCTTCTCGGGCGGAAGACGGCTGATGTCCTTGCCGTCGATGAGGATCTCGCCCGACGTGCATTGGATAAAGCCCCCCACGGAACGCAGTATGGTGGTCTTGCCGCAGCCGGAAGGGCCCAGCAGCGTCACCAGCTCGCCGGTCGCCACGCGAAGGCTGATGTCGCGCACGCCGTCGCCGTTCTTGTAGAGGGTGGTCATGTTCCGGATCTCGAGTTTCACGTTTTCGTTCATATAGCCTCCTGAATGCTCCCGTTTCCGCTCAGCCCATCTTATAGCCTTTGGAGATCGTTTCCGCGCCCAAATACCTGCGCATGAGAAGCAGGAGCAGTATGTTCGGCACGATCAGAATCAGCGCGAACACCGCGCCCGCCGTCGCCGGATAATCGAGTATCACGCCGTACATCTCGACCGGCATGGTGCGGTAGTTCGGCAGGCCGACCAGAAGCGTGCCCTCGCTCTCGCCCAGGGAGCCTATGAAGGCGAACATGGCCGCCACGGCGATGCCGGGCCAGGCCATGGGCAGCGTCACGTGCAGAAACGTCTGCAAAGGGCTCGCGCCGACGTCGCGCGCGGCCTCCTCCTGCTGGCGCGGGACGCTGCGGAACGCCCCCGAGGGCAGCCAGATCATCATCATCATGGTGCCGAGCAGGTGTATGAGCAGCACGCCCGGGAACGTGCCCATCAGCCCGATTCGATAGAAGATGATGCCTATGGAGGTATAGATGCCGATGCGCGGGAAGGCGTTGCCCAGAAGGAACGAGAACATCACGGCCTTGCGGCCCGGAAATTCGTAGCGCGCGAGCACATAGGCCGCGGGCAGGCAGATCACCATCGACGCGAACGTCGTGATGAACGCGATGGTGAAGGAAAGCGTGATGGAGCTCACGAGCGTGCGCTGGCCGAGCACATACTCCCACCACTGGAAGCCGAACTTCTGCGGGACCACGCCGGGCGCTTCGTATTTGTCGGCGAACGCGAGCATGAACATGTGCAGCAGCGGCCCGTAGAAAAACAGTATGAACGCGACCAGCAGCAGCCATTCCCAGAAGCGCCTGCGCCCGAGCGAATGATAGAAACGTTTCGGGTTGAAAAAGTAGCTCATGAACGGCATCCTTCCTTTCTCGGCGGGGGTTCGGTCCGCGTCCCCGGCCCCGGCTCCATGCCGCGCCGGATGGCGAGCGCCAGGCCCACGCGGAGCGTGGTGAGGCTGGCGACGCCGCAGGCCAGCATGCTGCGGATCCATTCCTCGTCGTTGACCGTCCAAACGGAAAGCCTCACGCCGCGCGCGCGGATGCGCTCCATACGCTCCTGCGTGAGCAGCGCGTAAGGTACGTTCAGCGTCCATACGCCAAGCTCAACGCACATACCGCACGCGCGCTCGAGGTGCGCGTCCGCCTCCCCCGCCATTTCGCGCACGTACGGCCACGGCGTCCCGCGCACGAGGGCGCAGGTTTGCGCGGTCCTCTCCCGCGCGGGCAGGCCCTCGAGATACAGCTCGGCGAGCGCCTGCTCGAGGTTGAGCGCGACGCGCGCACGTTCGAGCACGCGGGGATTCTCCCGCAGGTACGCAGGATGGACGCTTCCGGAAAGCACGAGCCGCTCGTTGTCCAATCCGTATCGCGCGGCGAGCGCGAGCACGTCCGGGATGACATCCGCCTCCTTGATGTCGCAGTTGACCTTCATCCCCGCGCGGGGGGCGACAAGGGCGAAAACCTGCTCCAACCGCGGCCGGGAAGCGTACTCCGCCTCGCCGCGCCTGTCGTGGGAGAGCACGAGGCTCCCCGCGCCGCGCCGCACATCCACCTCGGCGGCGTCCGCGCCGAGCCGTATGGCCGCCTCCACCGATTCGACGGAATCCATGGGCGTGCCCTCGCAGCCCGAATGCGCGGTGATCTCGGCAAGCTGAATCAATCGCAGCGTCCTTTCCGCGCGGCGCAATTTTTCCGGACGCGCGGGTTGCAAAACCGCGCCCGGCATTGCGCACGCTAAGAATAATCCGCCCCGCGGGGTTAAAAATACAGGCAACGTAACGCGATCGGGTAAAACGCTTAAAGCGGAAATAAAGATCGAATCGAATTTTGCCGGCTTGCAGAACGGAGCCGGGAAACCATCCGGTTGACAACGGCAATCCCGTTGTTTATAATGAAACCGGTTGCAAGAGTTTCAACTATAAACCATGACTTGATTATACTAGCTTCACATGGAAATGCAAGCAGAAATTTACTCGAAAGAGGGGAACTTCCTCCTATGAAAAAGCGGCTGATCGACATCGCGCGGCTCGCGGGCGTTTCCAAGGCGACCGCCTCGCGGGCGCTTGCCGACTCCCCCCTCGTGCGGGAGGAAACCAAGCTTCGCGTGCAGGAAATCGCGCGCTCTTTCCGCTACCAGCCCAACGCCCTCGCGCAGGCCGTGGCGACCAAGCGCTCGGGCATACTGGGTCTTTGCATCTATCAGAAGAACAGGCCCTACTTCGCGCACACCTTCTTCGGCCCCGTGCTGGACAGCGTGTTGGAGGAGGCCGGCCGCAACAACTACCACATCGTGCTCGCGATCTCCTCGAGCGAGGAGGACACGTTCGACGAGCATTTCATCAAGGACAGCATAGACGGCGCGATACTCATTTCCTTCGCGCCGCAGCACGCGGTGACGGAGTTCGCCCGCCGCGGCATACCGCTGGTGCTGGTCAACGCCCTGATCGACTCGCCCAACAACGCCTTCATACTCGACGACAACTACGGCGGCGCGCGCGCGCTCATGGAGCACCTGATCGCCGAGCGCGGCCGCAGGCGCATCGCCATCATCACGGACCGCCTGAGCCACAGCAGCTATCTGCTGCGCTACATGGCGTATATGGATGCGCACCGCGAGCACGGCATCCCCATCTATGAAAACCCGGCCGTCCGGGCGGACGATCTCTGGCACGGCTACGCGCCGCCCGAAGCCGAGGTGCTCGCGCTGTACGGCCTCAAGCCTCCGGATATGCTCGGCACGCCCGTCGTGCTGCGCAGCACCTCCCCCGAGGAAGGACGCCAGGCCATGCGCATGCTCCTCGGAAGCGGCGACGCGCCCGACGCCGTGTTCGCGACGACGGACAGCATCGCCGTGGGCGTGCTGCAGGCCATACGCGAGGCGAATCTTAGAATCCCCGAGGACATCGCCGTCGCGGGCTACGACGACATCGAGGCTGCGAAATCCTGCGTTCCCCCGCTGACGACTGTGAGCGTCAACCGCTGCGAGATCGGCAGGCTCGCCGTGAGCGAGCTGCTCGCCCAGATCGCGCAGCCGTCAAGCCCGAGCCGCATGCGCATCGTGCCCAACCGCCTCGTCGTACGCGAAAGCACCTGATTTCATCGCCGGAACCGCTCCATCCCGCGCGCAGAGAGGAAAAACGCCATGCAAGCACCGAGCTTCGACCTGCTGATCATCGGAGAGCCCTCCCTCGACATCAACACGGATTACGGCGGCGAAACCGTGCGCGAAACGGGCGGCGCGGTCGTGTACGCGGGCTACGCGGCCTCGGCGCTGGGAAACCGCACGGCGGTTGTGCCCAAGGCGAACCCGAAGGATATGGATATGCGCGCGCTTTTTGCCAAAGCGCGAAACGTGACGGTGTTCCCGCTCGAAAGCGCGGGCAGCACCTCCATAAAGAACGTATACCACACGGCGGACCGAGAGCGGCGCACCTGCACCGCCGTCAGCCGCATAGAGCCTTACGCGGCGGACGAGATCCCCAAGGCGGACAGCCGCGTCATCCACATCGCGGGGCTCGTCTACGGGGATATCGGCAACGACGTGATCGCCCTGGCCGCGCGGCGCGCCGAAGCCGCCGTGGACGCGCAATGCCTGCTTCGCCACGACGAGGGAGGCGGTATGGTATTTCGCGACTGGAAAGAAAAAAAGGAAATGCTCCCGCTCATCCGCTTCCTCAAGACCGACGCGGCCGAGGCGGAGATATTGACCGGCACGCCGGACCGCGCGCAAGCCGCGCGGCGGCTCTTCGCGTGGGGCGCGAAGGAAATTATGATCACGCACAACACGGAGGCGCTCGTCTACGACGGCAGGGAAATTTATACCTGTCCGCTCAGGCCGCGCGGGCTCGCGGGCCGCACCGGGCGCGGGGACACGTGCTTCGCCGCGTATCTCGGGGAGCGCCTGCGCGCGGGCATCCCGGAGGCGCTTCTCACCGCCTCCGCGCTGGTTTCGCTCAAAATGGAAACCCCCGGCCCTTTCATGGGCACGCGCGCCGACGTGGAGGAGTATATCCGCATGTTCTATTGAAACGGGAGGCGGCTTCGTTCAGCCGCCCATAAGCCCCGAGGGGTCGAAGAAAGCCGCGAGCGCGCGCATGCGCTCCTCGCGCCGCCTGCGCGAGGCCGTATCGTCCCACGGGCGCGGGAGCTTGCCTTCCCCGTATTCGGGCGCGCGCAAGCCGCCGAACCGTTCAGCCACGCCGGCGAAGCCGCGCAGCAGCTCAACGCAGCTTTCGCGCTCGTTTTCCCCGCGGGCATGGAGCGAAACATGGAGCCTATTCTCAAACAGGTGGCCGTAGAGCGCGCCGTCGAGCCCGCTTTGCGCCAAACCCTTCCGGTAAGCGTCCAGGCACTCGGCGAAGCGCTCGGGCGCGGCCGAAAAGCAGGCGTTCAGCCTCATGCCGCCTTCCCGCGCGCCCGGCCGGGAATGGATGGCCTCCGCGAGCCTATGCCGCATTTTGCGCAGCTTTTTTACGCCGGGGCCGTTCTGCGCCCAGGTATCCTCGCCGCTCCCGCCCGCCCCGGCGAGCAGTTCGAGCAGCGCCATGAGCATGCTTTCGAGCGCCGCGGCATCGTCGCCCCGAAGCTCCGCGTAGAGCGCGGCCCGCGCGGATTTCGGAAAAGCCGGGAGCGCCGCGCGCGGATCGCCGCTTTCGCCGCCCGCCGCGATCAGCCCCAGCGCGCAATGGTTGAAATACTCGCAGGCGAACAGCGGTTCCGGCTGCGATTCCAGCCGGCCGTAAAGCCGCCGCGCGAAGGCGAGCGCCGCGCCGTCGTCCGGGAAAAAGAACACGACGCCCCAACGTTGCGCATGTTCGGGCAAAAGCCGCAGCCTGAAATCCGCGGCGACCCCCAGGCGCCCCTCGCTGCCGCAAAGAAAATCGATGAGGTCGCAGCCCGCGCCCATTCCCGCAAGGCTTCCCTTCAGCAGCCGTCCGTCGGGCAGCATGCAGCCCGTATCGTCGAAACGGTACTCTCCCCTGCCCACGCGCCAGATTTCGCCCGGGGGCGTCACCCAACTCAGCCCCTCGACGAAACGGCTCATACGGCCGAAACGAAGCCCGCCCATGCCCGAAGCGCCGGTCGCGTACGCGCCGCCGATCGTCGCCGTGCCCTCGGTGGGGTCAGGCGGGAAAAACAGGCCGCACGAGGCCGCTTCCGCCTCGATTTGCTCGAGCGTGACGCCCGCCTGCGCATGCAGATGCGCGCAAGCGCCGCTCCACGCAAGCTCGGGCGCTTCGTTCATGCGCGTCAGGCTGACGATCAGCCCGCCCTGCGGCACGGCTCCGCCTGCAAGCCCCGTGCGCGCCCCCTGGACCGTGACGCGGGTCCCGTCCCGCGCCGCTTGCCGCATCGCCTCCGACAGCTCCGCCGCGTTTTCGGGAAAGACGATCGCGTCCGCACGGCCCGGAAGATGCGACTCGTCGCTCAGATACCCTTCGTATTTCGGAAAAACCGGTTCCGGCTTCACGCTGTCCCCTCCGTTTCGATCGCGGTTTCGTTTGCCTGTTTTCGCCGGGGCGAACCGGCTTGCGGCCGCGCCCCCCCGCAAAAGCTCCTAGCCGATGCGCGGGAATAACTCCTTCAGGCAAGGATATATCCCGCGGAATTCACGATAACGCTCCTCATATCGCGCGGCGATCCCGGGGTCCGGCTTGAGCGTGCCCTCCACGCGTACCAGGCGGGAAGCGACCTCGGACACGGAGGCATATTCGCCGCAGGCCACCGCCGCGAGCATGGCCGCGCCAAGGCCCGGCCCTTCCTCGGAGGCGATGGTGTCGAGCTCGAGGTTCAAAACGTTTGCGAAAATGCTCCTCCAGAGGGGGCTTTTCGCGCCGCCGCCGCAGATCTTGCTGCGCGCGACGGGGATGCCGAGGGTTTTTGCAACCTCCACCGAATCGCGCACGCCGAAGGCCACGCCCTCGAGCACGGAGAGCGTCATGTCGAGCCGCGAAGTATCCATGCTCATGCCGATGAAGGTCCCGCGCGCGGCGGGATCGTTGTGCGGTGAGCGCTCGCCCATAAGGTACGGCAGGAAAAAGACGCGGTTGCGCCCGAGCATATCCTCTGTGACGCCCGCCTGTTCGGCCGCGAAATCGGAGGTCCTGAGGATGTTTTCCGCCCACCATTTGTTGCAGGAGGCGGCCGAGAGCATGCAGCCCATCAGGTGATACGCGCCGTCGGCGTGCGCGAACGCGTGCAGCGCGTTGTTGTCATCGACGCGGAAACGTTCGCTCGAGACGAACGCGGTGCCGGAAGTACCTACGGAAATGTTGCAGCGCCCCTCCCCCACGGTGTTCGTGCCCACGGCCGCAGCGGCGTTGTCCCCCGCGCCGGCGCAGACCGCGACGCTCTGCGGCAGGCCGAGCCTCCGGGCGACCTCCGGCTTGAGCGTGCCGACCGCCTCGCAGCTTTCGTACAGCCGCGGCATCTGCTCCCGCGAAACGCCGCAGATTTCAAGCATCGGCTCCGACCAGCGGCGGCGCGCCACGTCGAACAGCAGCGTGCCCGACGCGTCGGATACATCCGTGCTGTGCACGCCCGTGAGAAGATAGACGACATAGTCCTTGGGCAGCATGATTTTATGGATTTTCGCGAACAGCTCGGGCTCGTTGGCCTTCATCCACAACAGCTTGGGCGCGGTAAAACCGGCGAAGGCGATGTTGCCCGTCCACGCGGAGAGGTTCTTTTTGCCGACAACTTCGTTGAGCCACTCGGTCTCCTTGGCGGTGCGCCCGTCGTTCCACAATATCGCGGGACGGACGACGCGATCGTCCCTGTCGAGCACGACGAGACCGTGCATCTGGCCGCCGACGCCGATGCCCGCGACGAGCGTGCGGTCGAAACCTTCGATCAGCTCCGGGATGCAGGCGAACGCCGCGTCCCGCCAATCCTGCGGGCGCTGCTGCGACCAGCCGGGATGCGGAAACTCGATGGGGTACTCGCGCGAGACGATCCTTAAAACCTTCCCTCCGCCGTCCATAAGCAGCGTTTTGACCGCGGACGTGCCCAGATCGATGCCGATGTAATACATAGCCTTCACCTCATGAAAAATCAGGGCGGCTGAACCGCCGTCCTGATTCCGGTCGCTCCGAATCATCCGAAAAGGACGCTGTTGACGACGCTCTCGAGATATTCCTGCCTGCCGCTGCCGGGAAGCTCCGGCTTCTTCAGCCGCTGCGCGTATGCGGCGCATTCGTCGAGCGTAGCCTCGCCGCTTCGGATGCGCGCGCCTATGCCCGCGCGATAGCTCGCATACCGCTCTTTAAGGAAGGAATCGATGCGCCCGTCCTCGAGTATGGCCGCCGCCTTGACAAGGCCGAGCGCGAAGGTATCCATGCCCAGTATGAAGGCGTAGAACATATCCTCCGGCGTATAGCTCGGGCGGCGGGTCTTGGCGTCGAAGTTGAAGCCGCCGGAAAGCCCGCCCGCCTTGAGCACCTCGTACATACAAAGCGTCGCCTCGTACACGTTGAAGGGGAATTCGTCCGTATCCCAGCCGAGAAGGTCGTCGCCCTGGTTCGCGTCGATGGAGCCGAGCATGCCGTTGGCGGCGCTGACGCGAAGGTCGTGCTGGAAGGTGTGCCCTGCGAGCGTGGCGTGGTTGGCTTCGATGTTGAGCTTGAAATCGCCCTCCAGCCCGTGTTGCCGCAAAAAGCCTATGGCGGTCGCCGCGTCGTAATCATACTGGTGCTTCATGGGCTCCTTGGGCTTGGGCTCTATGTAGAAGTCGCCCGTGAAGCCGATGCCGCGGCCGTAGTCCACGGCCATGCGCATCAGGCGCGCGATGTTTTCCTGCTCGAACTTCACATCCGTATTGAGCAGCGTTTCGTAGCCTTCGCGGCCGCCCCAGAACACGTAGCCCCCGCCGCCGAGCTTCACGGTCAGGTCCAGCGCTTTTTTCACCTGCGCCGCGGCGAAACAGAACACATCCGCCGAGTTGGAGGACGCCGCGCCGTTCACGAACCTCGGGTTGCCGAACATGTTGGCGGTGCCCCAGAGACAGCGGATGCCGGTTTCCTCCATTTTGGCGAGCAAATAATCGCTGATTTCGTCGAGGCGGCGGTTGGTTTCATTGATGTCGTCCGCCTCGGGCACGAGATCCACGTCGTGGAAGCAAAAATAACGGATCCCGAGCTTTTGCATGAATTCGAAGCCCGCGTCCACCTTCGCCCGCGCGCGGGCCATGTCCTTCTGAGGGACGCCGAAGGATTTATCCGCGGTTTCGTCCCCGAACATATCCCTGCCCGCGTTGCACAGGCTGTGCCACCACGCCATGGCGAAGGGAAGGTGCTCGGCCATGCGCTTGCCCCGGACGATGCGCTCGGGATCGTAGTATTTGAACGCGAGGGGATTCCGGCTGCCCGGCCCCTCGTAACGGATCTGCGGTATTTCCGGGAATATTTCGGCCATTGTATCGCGCCCTTTCTTATGCGTTTTATGCGTTTTTTTAGATAAATATTCAAAGACAAAGCCTAAAATATACTTTAATTCATCTTAATTATATCATACTCCGCTTTTGGTTTTTGTCAAGAAAGAATCGATTCCGGCAATTTGGCAGCATTACCTTGTTAAAACGTTTGCTCGCGCCTTGTCTGTGATTGCGCTTTACATCTTAACGGCATCCCTGTATAATAATATAAATTAAGT
The DNA here is from genome assembly GCA_002069725.1 of Firmicutes bacterium ADurb.Bin248. Lineage (GTDB taxonomy): Bacteria > Bacillota > Clostridia > Christensenellales > CAG-138 > Phil1. Next base: position 62,848 of record MWBW01000004.1, read on the forward strand.
AACGGAATACAGGGAGAAAAATGGCAGACGTAACCGCGAGAGATTTGGCAAACAGGCTTGGAATTTCCACAGCCGCAGTATCCATGGCGCTCAACGGAAAGCCCGGCGTGAGCGCGGAAACGCGAAGCAGGGTCCTCGCGGCCGCGGGGGAGCTCGGTTATACGACGCCCAAGTCGCGCCAGTCGGATCAGCAGGCGAAAAAAATCATCAGCTTCGTCATATTCACCGAGGTCGGCGCGGCGGAGCAATCCACTTTCTCCAGCTTTGTTTTGCGCGGCACGGAATCCGCCGCGAAAAGCCTCGGATACCGCGTGCTCGTCCACTACTTCCACGGGGACCGGCCCTGGAACGAGCAGGTCGGCCTCTGCCTCAACGACGCGTGCGGCGTCATACTGCTGGGCACGGACATCACCGAGTCGCAGCGCCACGCCTTCTGCCAATACTACAGCATCGTAAAAGCGCCTGTGGTCGTCGTGGATAACTTCATGTTCTCCGCCTACGTCGACAGCGTCGGCAACGACAATACATACGGCGTGAAATCCGCCGTTTCCTATCTCATCGACTGCGGCCACAGGAGGATCGGCTACCTTCGCTCCATGCAGCGCATCGTCAATTTCGCAGACCGCGAGCTCGGCGTGCAGCTCTCCCTTGCCGACCATCGGGACGTCGGCCTCGCGCCGCTGCAGGTCGTGGACCTGGATATTTCGCCGGACAAGGCCTATGAGGACATGCTCGCCTGGCTCAAGGCCGGGAACGTTCCCGCGGACGCTTATTTCGCCGAGAACGACCTGCTCGCCGCCTCCGCCATACGCGCGCTCCAGAAATGCGGCTTCCGCGTGCCGGACGACGTTTCCGTCATCGGCTTCGACGACGTGCAGATCTGCGAAATGATCGACCCGCCGGTCACGACCATGCACGCGTTCAAGGAACGGCTCGGCCAGCTTGCCGTCAACCAGCTCGATTACAGGATCCGCTCCGGCGACACGCTTCAGACCTGCCGGCAGTCCGGCTTATTGAAAATCGCCCTGTCTCTGCAGCTCAAGGAAAGGCGAAGCGTGCGCCGCGTCGAGTGACGCGCGGTTTCCGGGCGGCCGAACACGGCCTCTCAAAGCGACATACGGAGGTCCGGCAATGAAATACGGCTTTTTTGACGACGCCGCGCGCGAGTATGTGATCACGACGCCCCAAACGCCGCTTCCGTGGATCAACTATCTCGGATCGCGGGATTTTTTTCGGCTGATCTCCAACACGGGCGGCGGCTACTGCTTCTATAAGGACGCGAAGCTGCTGCGCCTCACGCGCTACCGCTACAACGACAGCCCGCTTGACGTGAACGGGCATTATTTCTACATACGGGACGCGGGCTGTGTCTGGAGCATCGGCTGGCAGCCCGTGCGCGCGTCGCTCGATTCCTACGTCTGCCGGCACGGGCTTGGCTATACCGTCCTGGAAAGCGCGAAAAACGGACTTCGCGCGAGGCAGGAAACGTTCGTGCCTAAGGCATATTGGACGGAACTGCTCTCCCGTTTCTTAGTGCGAACCGGCGACGGAAAGCTGGATCGCATGGTCAACATCTGGCATCAATACCAGTGCATGGTCACGTTCAACATGAGCCGCAGCGCGAGCTATTACGAGAGCGGGCTCGGCCGCGGCATGGGCTTTCGCGATTCCTGCCAGGACCTGCTCGGCTTCGTCCACCTGGTTCCGGAGCGCGCGCGCGCATACTCGACATCGCGGCCACGCAGTTCCCGGACGGGAGCGCCTATCACCAGTACCAGCCCCTGACCAAGCGCGGCAATTTCGACGCGGGCAGAGGTTTCAACGACGATCCCCTGTGGCTGACGGGAGTTCCTTTATGCAGCTATCATAAAAGCGGACGGGTTTGCGTCACCCGTCCGTTTCCGTTTCCGCTTGTTTTTCCGTTTCTGTTTTGGGCCGCAGGTTTTTTTCGAGCAGCTTCGCCGTCAGGTGCATCGGCAGCGACGCGCCGAACAGGAGCCGTAAGCCTTCGCCCTCGTTTCATGTTGCTTTGCCCGGCGGATCGGCGGGGCCGAAGCCGGGCTTCGGCGCGCCGTCCGGAAGAAATCTCCGGCTTACTTGCTGAAGGTGCCCTCCTGAAGCTGCTTGACGTAATCGAGTATCTTGGCCTGCGTGTCGGCGTCGATGAGCGCGTCGTTGAACTTGCCCAGATACACGCAGTTGTTCTCGAGCGAGCCGAAGACGACCTCGTTGCCGAAGGTGCCGGTTTCGCACTTCTCGAGGCAGATGGCGAGCATGGCCGCGTTGTCGGTGACGACGCTGCATGCGACGCAGGGGTTCTGGCCGAGCAGGTCCGCGGGCTGGCCGATGTCGATGATGCGCACGGTGTCGCCGTTGGCCTGGTCGATGGCCTGGCGCGCACCGGAGTCGACAGCCGAGGCGTCGCCGAAGAACACGTCCGCGCCCTCGTTGATCATGGAAGCGGCGAGCTCCATGCCCTTGGCGGTGTCGTTGAACGAGCCCGCGTAGGCGGAGACGGCCTTGATGGCGGGGTTGATGACCTGCGCCGCGGACTCGAAGTGCGCGAGCTTGGACTTGGTGGTGTCGAGCTCCATGCCGCCGATGAAGCCGATGACGTTGGACTTGCTCATCAGGCCCGCGATGATGCCCGCGATGGAGCCGATCTGGTCGGCGTTGGGCAGCATGCTCATGATGTTCTCGGTGGGAAGCGAGGTCGCGCCGTTGAGCACGGCGAAGCACACGTCGGGATAATCCGCGGCGACCTGCTTGACGGCGTCGCTGTACTGGTTGCCCGGCGCGAAGATCAGGTCGTAGCCGAGGTCGCAGTAGCTGATCATGGTGTCCGCGTAGGCGGACTGATCGATCGAGTCGGTGTAGGCGGTTTCCCAGCCGCGCTTCTCGGCGGCGGCGACCATGCCGTTGTAGCAGGCGGCGCCCCAGCCGCCGTCGGAGATGCTGGAGTCGCAGATCATCGCGACCCTGTAGGTCTTTTCACCGGGGGCTTCGGGGCCCTTGGCGCAGGCGCTCAGCGCGACGAGCGCGAGGCACAGAGCGAGCAGAAGCGCAAGTGCTTTCTTCATGGTATCCTTTTCCCTCCAAAGTTTAATGTTTTTGTAATCGGGCGTTCGCCCGGAATTACCTTTGTGCTTGCGGCCGGCGTGAAACCGGCCGGTCCGGCCTCAGCGCTCCTCGCGGTAGTAGGGCTTGCCCTTGGCCTTCGGGCCCGCGATCCTGCTGCCGAACAGCGTCAGCGCGATGAGCGTCATCACATACGGGATCATCTGGAAAAGCTGGTACGGGATCAGGTCCGTTCCGATCTGGAGCCTCAGTTGCAGCGCGTCGAAGAAACCGAAGAGCAGGCAGGCCATGAGCACGCCCGAGCCCGACCAGCGGCCGAAGATGACTGCCGCGAGCGCGATGAAGCCGCGGCCGGCGACGATGCCGTCCGAATAGGTGTTGACGTAGCAGGTGGTCAGGTACGCGCCGCCCATGCCCGCGAGGAAGCCGCAGATGACGCTCGCGAAGTACTTGTGGCGTATGACGTTGATGCCCATGGTTTCCGCGGCCTTCGGGTATTCGCCCACGGCCTTGTAGTTGAGTCCGGATTTCGTGCGGTTGAAGTAGACGGCCGTCACGACGACGAGCAGGTACACGGCGTAGACCATAGGCGTCTGGTCGAAAAGGAGCTTGCCCAGGAACGGGATGTCCTTGAGGCCGGGGATCGCGACGGTTTTCATGAGCGTCGCCTGCGCGAGCGTGGAGCTCACGCCGAACACCACGCGGTAGATGAACGAAGCGAGCGCCGGCGCGAATATGTTGATGGCCATGCCGTAGACGATCTGCTGGCCTGCCAGGGTCACCGTGCAAAACGCGTAGATCATGTTGACCAGCACCCCGCCGAGCGCGCCGCACAACACGCCAAGGAACGGATTGCCCGTCCAGTAGCACGCGAGAAAGCCCACGAGCGCGCCGAAGGACATGAGGCCGTCTAGGCCGATGTTGACGAGGCCCGCGCGCTCCGAGTAGAGCTCGGCGAGCGCCACGAACAAAAGCGGCGTCGCCATGCGCACGGCGGAAATGAGAAGATCCGAAACTGCGATCCAATTCATTCTGACACGGCCTCCTTTTTCTCGAAGAGGTTGAGCATAAACGCGCGGAACTTGGGCAGATACTGCATGGACGAACCCGCGACGGCGAATATGATCACGAGCGCCTGTATGATGTCGATCACGCTCGTGGGGACGCCGGTGCCGACCTGCATGGTCGTGGAGCCCACGCGCAGCACCGCGAAGAAGTACGCGACGATCATGGTCGCGATGGGATGGAGCTGCGCGATGAGCGCGATGGCCACGCCGTCGAAGCCGTAGCCGCCGCCGTAGCCGCTGATCAGGCGGAACTGCGTGCCCAGTATGTCGCACGCGCCGCCGAGCCCCGCGATCGCGCCGGAAACGACGAAGGCCGCGAGCATGTAGCGCTTGACCGAAAGGCCGTTGTAGCTGCTGGCGGTCTGGTTGAAGCCCACCGCGCGCAGCTGGAAGCCCTTGGACGTGTTGAACAGGAAGTACCACACGGCCACGCCGAGCACGAGCGCGACCGCGATGCCCCAGGTGATGCGAAGGTCCGGGAAAACGCGGCCGATCTTCGTCATATCCGGCACGGGCGCCGTCTGAGGCACGCTGCCCTCGCGAAGCGCCGTCGTGTAGAGGTAGCCCATGAAGAGCGCGGCGACGTAGTTGAACATGATGGTCGTGATCATCTCGTTGAGCCCGCGCCAGGTTTTAAGCAGGCCGGGCAGCAAGCCCCAGAGCCCGCCCATGACCGTGCCCGCGAGCATCGCGAGTATCGTGACCCACCAGCCTTCGGAGCCTATGAGCAGCGACACCGTGATGGCCGCCATCGCACCGCTGAGGAACTGCCCCTCGCCGCCGAGGTTGAACACGCCGCAGCGGTATGCAAAGCAGGTGCACAGCCCGGTAAAGAGCAGCGGCATCGCGCGGACGACCGTGTTCCCGAAGTTGGTCGCCGAGCCGAACGCGCCCTTGACGAGGTAGCCTATGGCCTGGAACGGGTTCGAGCCCAGGCACAGTATGATGATCATGCCGATCAGAAACGCGAGCAGCACGGACAGGGTCGGAATCAAAAGATTCAGGACTTTCGTTTTTTGCATACGCTTGCTTATCCCTCCCTATTTGCCCGCCATGGCGAGGCTGATCGCCTGGATCGGCGGCTGCTTGCCGGAGTATTCGCCCATGATCTTGCCCTCGAACATGACCAGTATGCGGTCGGACATCTGCAAAATCTCGTCGAAATCGGCGCTGATGAGCAGCACCGCGCAGCCCTGGTCGCGCGCGGCGATCATCACGTCGCGCACATAGCGCGTGGCGCCGATGTCGAGCCCGCGCGTCGGGTGCACGGCCACGAGCAGATCCGGGCGCGCCTCGAGTTCGCGCGCGAGTATCACCTTTTGCTGGTTGCCTCCCGAAAGGGAGCGGATCTCCTGCTCCGTAGACTGGCAGCGGATGTCGTATTGGGCGCGCAGGCGCTCGGCGTGCGCGCGCATCGCCTTCTTTTTAAGCTGCCAGCCGTTGAGGTTGCAGAATTCGCACTTCTGCGTGCTCTTGAGCAGCAGGTTCTCCTGCACCGTCATGTTGCCCACAAGCCCCATGCGGTTGCGGTCCTCCGGTATGTGCGAGACGCCGCGCTCGATGAAATCCGCCGGCGTGAAGTGCGCGACCTTCGCGCCCTTGAGCACGACCTCGCCCGCCTCCGCCTCGATCACGCCGGTGACGATCTGGGAAAGCTGGCTCTGGCCGTTGCCGTCCACGCCCGCGATGCCGACGATCTCGCCGCGGCGCACGCTCAAAGAAACGTTCGAAAGCCCGTTGTGCTTGGAGGACTTGTTATAGTCCACGCCGCGAAGCTCGACCACCGGCTCGCCCGCGGATTCGACCTTCTCGTAGTCGCACTCGATGAGCTCGCGTCCGATCATAAGGTTCGCGAGCTCCTTGCCGTCGGTTTCAGCCGCGTTGAGCGTGCGGATGGTCCTGCCCGCGCGGAGTATGGTCACGCGGTCGCTTACGTGCAGAACCTCGCGCATCTTGTGGCTGATGAAAATGATGCTCTTGCCCTCTTGCTTGAGCTTTTCGATGACCTTGTAGAGGCCCTCGACCTCGATGTCCGTCAATACGGCGGTGGGCTCGTCCAGCACGAGTATCTCCGCGCCGCGGTAGAGCGCCTTGAGTATCTCCACGCGCTGCTGCATGCCCACGGAGATGTCCGTCACGCGCGCCTCGAGGTCGACGTTGAGGCCGTAGCGCCAGGTGAGCTCGAGTATTTCCTTCCTGCGCGCGTCGTGGCGGATAAAAAGATCCTTATCGCGTTTGTCGCCGAGTATGATGTTCTGCAGCACCGTCATGGCTTCGACCAGCATGAAGTGCTGGTGCACCATGCCTATGCCCAGGCGCACCGCCTGCGCGGGAGACTCGATGCGGACTTCCTTTCCACGCAGGTAAATGCTGCCCGCGGTGGGCTGGTACAGGCCGATGAGCACGTTCATGAGCGTGCTCTTCCCCGCTCCGTTCTCGCCGAGCAGGGTGTGCACCTCGCCTTTGCGCACGTCGAAATGGATGTCCCGGTTTGCGTAAAAATCGCCGAACTGCTTGCTGATGTGCTCCATACGCAGGATTTCTTCCATAGATCACGTCTCCTTCCCGAATCGATTCGGATACGACGGCATCAATCGATGTTCCGGTCGGCAGTAAACTCGAAGCTATAGCAACTATAGCAAACGCTCCGTACGAAAAGCGTACGGAATGCTGTTATTCTGCCCAAAAAATGCAGATTATTTGATTGCATTCTCGCGAAAGCCTGCGCGGGGACCCCGCGGCGCGGATCGGTTATAAAAAAGCCCGTTAAAAGGCTGTGGCAAACGCGTTGAAACGCCCGCTGCGCCGCATTTCAGCGGCGCAGCCGCTTGTTCTCGCACATGCGGCAGATCGCCGCGCCGTTTGCGCGGAGCTTGCCGCCGCAGGCATAGACGCGCACGATTTCGGCCTGCTCCAGGATTTTCAGCGCGTCGTCGCGAAAACCCGCAAGCAGCTGCGGCGCGTCCTGCGAGAGCTTCCTTACGATGGCGTTGACCTCATCGGTCATCTTATCCGTCAAAACAAGGACTTTGGGCTCCGCGCAGGAGCTGCCACTGATTTTCGATAGGTGGTCGTTTTGAGCGCACAGGCGGCGGAAACCCTGCTTGAGCAAGCGCAGGAAATCCAGGCATTGCAGGAATTCTTCCGCGCCGAAAATCTCTATCCTTTCACCATCAATGTCTTTCCCTATGGCGAATTCCATCAGCGGCGCAGCCGCTTTTTCTCGCACATGCGGTAGATCGCGGGTTCGGCCCAGGCGTAGTCGCTCATGAAACGCCCGTCGAAGCGGGCGACGGCGTCCGGCTTGCCCGCCCAGAAATCATAGTAATCGCAGGAAACGAGCTCACGCCGGATGCGGCAGCTTCCGCGCTCGCGCACGAAGATCTCCTCCAGGCCGCAGGCCTTGAGCGTATCCGTCAGTTCCTTGATGGTTCTCCGGTAGCCGGTGTTGCCGGCGGTCTTGCTCTCGCTGCCCTCGCAGAGATGCTCGATGATGTCGTGTATGCCGACGTTGCGGCCCTCGTAATACACGCACAGCGCCATAAGCTCCTTCGCCTTGGCGGAATGGAAGCGTACGGGCCTGCCGTCCGCGAGCATCTCGAAGCTGCCGAAAGTGTGGAAGGATACGCGCTTCTGCTGGCGGCTCTGCAAAAGTTTCGCGCGCTCGAGCACGTCGAGTATGTCGTCGCGGTCGAACGGCTTGAACACCATATAATCCGCCTTCATACGGAAGGCTTCCACGGCAAAGCGCGGGTGCGCGGTGACGAACACGATGATGATATCCCGCCGAAGCCGGCGCAGGCGCATCGCGAGCTCTATGCCGTTCATGCCCGGCATGTCGATGTCGAGCATGGCGAAGTCCACCTCGTTGCTCTGCGCGAAGGCGATCGCCGCTGCGGGGTCCGTGAACTTGCCTACGATCTCAAAATCCGGCACGTCCGCGCACTTGCGCTCGAGCAGCTGCATGTCCAGCGCCATGTCGTCCACGAGTATCGTCTTCACGCGCCCTCCCTGCCCAGCGAGTCCGAATAGCGAAGCAGCACGCTCGTGCCGCGGCCCGGCCCGCTCTCGACCTCTATGGCGCAGCCCGGATATTGGTTCATGCGCGTGCGGATGTTGGAAATGCCCACCGACCGGCCGCCCGTTTCGCCCTCGGGCGTATAACCCACGCCGTCGTCGCGCACGCATACCTCGTAGCAGCCTTCGCCGCGGCGAAGCGAAATGCGCACGGTGCCGCCGCCGACCTTGGGCTTTATGCCGTGGATGATCGCGTTTTCGACGATGGGCTGTATCGTCAGAACGGGAATGAGGAAATCCGCGTCGAACAAGTCGTACTCCATATTGAGCCTGCCGTCGAGCTGGATCTGGTTGATCTGCGCGTAGGCGCGCACGGAGCGCAGCTCCTCGCGAAACGGCACGAGGCCGCCCTCGGCGCTGACGCTGTCCACCTTAAAGCGCAAAAAACGCGAGAAGTTCTCGGTCATGCGGTAGGCGGCCTCCGGCTCGAACACGATGAGCGCCTGTATGGCGTTGAGCGTATGGTAGAAAAAATGCGAGCTGATCTGCGTGAGCAGCACGTTCGTGCGGTCGTACTCGAGCTGCCTTTGCAGCGCGTCGATGCGGCTCAGCGCGGCTTCCTTCTCCATGCGGCGTATGGTCGTATAAGCCGCCGCGCCGGACGCGGCGCCGAAGCTCAGCAGCAGGCTCAGCCCGGCGCTGAGCAGAACGCTCGCGCGCGCGTACCAGGGCTTTTCGGGATACACGCTCACGTGCCACTGCGCGTTGTAGATCGGAAACGCGTAGTCGAACCCGTCGCCGATCACGCCGCTGCCGGAGGACAATATGGTCTGCTCCGCGCCGGTGTCCGGGTTTACGCGCCAGAGCCTGCACGCGAAGCCCTGCGCGTGCAGGTTTTCGAAGGAGCTCATGCCGCCCAGCACATCCGGATAATTGAGCGTGACGGAAACGACGCCCCAGAACGATCCGCCGAGATAGACGGGCAGCCTGCCCGCGATGCCCATGCCGCCCTGCACAAGGCTGAACGGGCCCGCCATGATCATGGCGCCGCGCTCGATGGCGGATTGCGCCTCCCTGTCCCCCGCGCCGACACCGGTCAGGTCGTGGCCGACGACGTCCTCGTTCCCCTTGAGCGGGTAGACGTTCGTCACGACGCCGTCCGGCGCGAGCAGAACGTTCCGGACGCCCGGGCCGGTCACGAGCAGGCGCGCCACCTTCTCAAAGCCGTCGGTGCGGCCGTTGTTCTGCACGACGAACGCCTCGAGGGTCTTGGCTTTGCTCATCTGCGCGGAGAGCGCCTCGTAGACCTGCGCGCTGACGGTGCTGGCGATGTAGCGCATCTGCTCGTCCTCGCGCGCCTGCCGCCCGTGCTCGATGTAGGCCGACATGCCGGTGAATACGGCGAGCGCGAGAAAAAAAGCAGCGACGACCGCGCCGGAGACCCGAAGCTTTCCCATGTGCCGCCCGCCCTTCCACGCTGTTTTACCCATTATATAAAAAACGCGCGGCCCGCGCAATCCGGCACGCGCCGCGGGAACGAGCGCGCCTTCGCGTTTTCCCGCGCGTTAAGCCGCCCTTCCCCCGTCCGTTCGCGTTCCATTCCTCTATCCCGTGCGGCTGTCTTGCGGCAGAGCGTGCGCTTCATGGCGAATCCCGGCCGTTTCAGGGAGCCGCCCCGCGCGGGGCGGCGCTTTTCCTTATAATAGAAAAAATGGGCGTATGCGCCTTTGTGCGCGCATATCGCCATACCGCCGGATGTGGAGGAGCGTCATGAAAAAGCTGATGGTTGCCGCGTTGGTATTCCTGTCGATCCTGACGGCCGCGACGGGCCTTTTCGCCCTGACGTCGCCCGTCGCCTCGGTCAACGGGACGGCCTATGATTCCCTTCAGGAAGCCGTGGACGCCGCGGCGCGCGGCCAAACGCAGGACGAGCGCGCCGTGCTGCTGCTCGCGGATGTGGATCTCGGCGGCGGCTCCGTCGTCATCGACGCCGGAGACGTGACGCTGGACCTGAACGGACATACCGTCACCGGCACGGCGCAAGCGCTGATCGTGCTCGAGGACGGCGCGCGGCTGGCCGTCACGGACGAGGGATCGGGCTGCGGCGCGATCCTCTGCGCGCTTGAGGGCGCGGGCTGCGCGATCCGGCTCGAAGGCGGGAGCAGCCTCGTGGTGGAAGCCGGCACGATCGACGCGCGCGGCGAGGACGACGAGGCGGTTCGCTGCGGCGCCGGTTCCACGGTCGTGGTCAACGGCGGCAGCGTGGATGGGATCGCGCGCGCCAAAGGCGCTGCGGAGGTGCGCAACGAAGGCGAACAGAATGTCTTGCAGTACGACCTGACGATCGGCGATCCGCCCATGGCGGGCGCCGAGGTGGCCGGCCTTTCGACGATACCGGGGCTGTCGTACCCGTACGGTCCGGCGTTCACCGGCGGCGAGGGCGTGGTCCACGTCTGGCTTCCCGAGGGGCAGACCTGGATCACCGTGCAGATCGGCTGCGCGGTTTATGCCGGTGAAATCCACGGGGAAAACCCGTATACGGCGACGCTGAGCCTGACCGGATACCTGCACGACTTCCCGCAGGGATGGCTGACGGACGCCGCCGATCATTGGAAATCGTGCCGGAACTGCGGGGAGGAGGCATACCGCGCGCAGCATGCCGGCGGCGAGGCCACATGCACCGAACCTGCCGTGTGCCCGGTTTGCGGCGTCCCCTGCGGTGATCCGCTCGGACACGACTTCGAGGCCGAATTCACCATAGACATAGAACCCACCTGCACGGAGCCCGGCAGCAAGTCGCGCCACTGCTCGCGCTGCGACGAGGTGACCGACGTGACGCCCATCGACCCGACCGGGCACAGGTTTTCGAAGGATTGGTCGGCAAACGACAACGGCCACTGGCGCGACGCGATCTGCGGACATGATCTGATCGACGAGGGCGGTCCGCACAATCCCGAACCGGACGACGGCGACTGCACGACGGAGATCCGCTGCGCGGAGTGCGGCTTTGTCACGACCCCGGCGAAGGAACACCTGTGGAGCGCGTGGTATACGAGCAACACGGAGCACTGGCATGTTTGCGAGCACATCAACTGCGCGCGGGAAGCCGACCGCGCGCAGCACGGCGGCGGCACGGCCACCTGCACCGAACAGGCTGTCTGCGAGGTCTGCGGCAAACTCTACGGCGCGGCTCTCGGGCACGACTTCGAGGAGATCTGGTCGGGCGACGGAAGCGAGCATTGGCATGCCTGCACGCGCTCCGGCTGCGCCGAGGCGAGCGGGCGCGCCGCACATTCCGGCGGCACGGCCACCTGCACCGAACAGGCGGTCTGCGAGGTCTGCGGTAAACCTTACGGCGCGGCTCTCGGGCACGACTTCGAGGCGGTCTGGTCGGGCGACGGGAGCGAGCATTGGCATGCCTGCACGCGCTCCGGCTGCGCCGAGGCGAGCGGGCGCGCCGCGCATTCCGGCGGGACGGCCACCTGCACCGAACAGGCGGTCTGCGAGGTTTGCGGCAAACCCTACGGAGCGCTGCTCCCGCACGACTTCGAGGCGGATTATGCCACCGATGTCGAAGCCACCTGCACGGAGGCGGGCAGCAAGTCGCGCCACTGCGCGAACTGCGGCGCGAAAACCGACGTGACGGAAGTTCCGCCGCGCGGGCACACCTACTCCGCCTCCTGGTCGTTCGATCTCTACGGCCACTACCATAAGGCGACCTGCGAGCATGGCGGAGGCATCGGATACGCCGCGCACATCGGCGGCGCTGCCACCTGCACGCAAAAGGCCGTATGCGCGGAATGCGGCGCGGCTTACGGTTCCGCATTGGGCCACAGCATCCCGAAGATCTGGCTGAGCGACGCAAGCGAGCACTGGCGCGCCTGCGCCCGCGCCGGATGCACGGAAACGGAAGACCGCGGCGCGCACACCGGCGGAGAGGCCACCTGCGTCAGCGGCGCGATATGCTCGGTCTGCGGTCTTGAATACACCGCGCCTCTGGGGCATGCCCCGGATACGGAATGGACCGTGGACACCGCCGCCACCTGCACGACGCCGGGCAGCAAATCGCATCACTGTACGCGCACAGGCTGCACATACCAAACGGATGTGACGCTGGTCGATCCGCGCGGCCACGCCTGGGGCGAATGGACGACGGTCAATCCCGCGACCTGCACGGCGGAAGGCCTTGAACGGCGCGTGTGCCTCACGGGTCCCGCGCACGCCGAGGAACGCGCAATCCCGATCGATCCGAACGTGCACGACTGGGGAGAGGGCGTCGTCACCACGCAGGAAACCTGCGTAAAGGCGGGCGTGAGAACGTTCACCTGCGCGCACGACGCCGCGCATACCAAAACCGAAAGCATCCCCAGCTCGGCCCACACGCACACCCTGTCCTTCAACTCTTTTAACCAGGATCAACCCTGCGCGCTGGCGGTGACTGTCGGCGGGATTCCGCTTGACGGCGGCGACACGGCCCTCCCCTGCGGAACCCGCTTCACCGTGACGGCCGCGCCGGCCGCCGGCTATACGCTGCGCAGCCTGGAGGTAAACGGCATGTCGATCGCCAACGGCAGCACGCAGACGCTGATGGGCGGCAACATGCATATACTGGCCTGGGTGGACCCCATCACCTACGGCGTCACCTTCGTAAAGCCCGACCACGGAACCATATCGCCGGCCGGAACGCAAACCGTCAACCACGGCTCCGACATAGCGTTTACGATCGCGCCCGACACGAACTACGGCGTCCGGAACGTGTATGTGGACGGCGTGCCGATCGGCGCCGCGGCGCGCGCGCTTACCAGCGTCACGGCAAGCCACACCGTCACGGTGGATCTCGCGCGGGTGTACGGCATCGCGGCGACCACCAACAAAGACCGGTTTGGGCAGATCAGCCCGGCGGGCACGACATACGTGCTCGAAGGCGGCGACCAGACCTACGCGATCACCCCCGCCCCGGGCTGCAAGCTGACGGATGTGCTGGTGGATGACATCAGCATGGGCCCGATCACTTCCTACACGTTCACAAACGTCACGAGGGCGCACAAGATCAGGGCGGTGTTTGAGCCGGATATGTATCGCATTACGGTCAGCGCGACCACGGGCGGCATCGTAACGCCGCCGCAGGGCATCAGTTCGGCGCCCCACGACCAGAGCCTGACGGTTACGATGACACCGGACACGGGCTACATGATCTACGATGTGAAGGTGGATGATGTGAGCGTCGGACGCCCGGAGAGCTACACGTTCGGCGATAACTGCGACCACACCATCCATGTGGAGTTCCGCCTGTGCCACACCATCACCACGCGCCTCGATACGCGGGGGGGCGGTTTCTCGCCCGCAGGCCCGTACACCGCGTGGCGGGGCGAGACGGTCGTGTTCACCGTCCTGAGCGACACGCACTATGTCGTCGATTACCTGGAGATCGACGGCACCAGGTATCCCGGCCTCACCAGCTGCACCTTTAAGGAGGTCAAGGCGAATCACACCATCGCCGTCGGGTTCATTCCCCTGATCCACGCTTACGCGGGCACAGGCGGCGCGATCTCGCCTTCAGGCGGCGTCAAGGCGGCGTTCGGGTCGGATCAGACGTTCGCCATTACGCCCGCGGAGGGCTATACCGTCGGGGATGTGCAGGTGGACGGCGCCAGCGTGGGCGCGGTCACGTCGTACACCTTCGAAAACATAGCCGCGTGGCATACCATTTCCGCGGTGTTCAACCGGATTACGTTCCCGATCGAGGCGACGGCGGGCGTGCGCGGCACCATCTCGCCCGCCGGAACCGCCAACATCCCGTCGGGCACAAACCAGACCTATACGATCATGCCAGACGAAGGCTTCGTCGTGAAGGACGTAAGGGTAGACGGCGCCAGCGTGGGCGCGGTCACGTCGTATACCTTCAAGAATGTGACCGCCCCGCACACCATAGAAGCGATCTTCGTTACCGGCTTGCCCATCGAGGCAACCGCCGCCGCGGGCGGCGCCATCGCCCCCTGCGGCATCACGAACGTGCCCTCGGGAGGAAGGCAGGTCTATACGATCACGCCGGACGAAGGCTACCATATACTTGAGGTCCAGGTGGACGGTAAAAAAGTCGGCCCGGCGGAAAGCTACGTCTTTGACAATGTGACCATCCCGCACAAGATCAACGCGGTGTTCGCGAAGAATGATTATACCATCTCCTTTGCCGACGAAACGGGGCGGTTTATCAGCGCGCCCGCGAAGGCGCAATTCGAGGACCCCGTCCAACTCACCGTGACTCCCGCGGAGGGCTGGGAGCTCGCGCCCGGCTCGGTCAAGGTCAACGGCGTTTCGATCGGCGGCACTTCGTTCACGATGCCTGCGCAGAACGTTGTGATAACGGCCGCGTTCCGGCAGATTTGGTATACCATCACCATCGAAACCATGACCAACGGCATCATCACCGCCTCCGCCGGCGCAACGAAAGGCACCGATGTGACGCTGACGGTCGCACCGGCCGCAAGGCATCGCCTGAAGGCCGGAACCCTGAAGGTCAACGGCGTAGCAATCAGCGATACGTGGTTCAGGATGCCCGCCGCGAACGTGACCATTACGGCGGAATTCGAGCTCAACGTATATTGGACGGATATCTTTCGGCCCCACTTCGTCAGAAGGGTAGACGGCGACCGGGGATTCCCCTGCGCCGGTCCGTACAGCGAATTCGAGGGTGTGCTCATCGACGGCGCCTTGGTCGGCTCCGATTGGTACGTCGTGACCCAAACGGACATCGGAACCCGCATCACGTTCAAGGCATATAAGCTGGATGACCTCTCCAGCGATATCATCCATTCCATCACTTTCCTGTATACAGGCGGCGTAGGTTACAATCAGATATCCGTTGGCGACCCCCGACCCGGCGACATTATGACCCGGGCGGCTTAACCAAGGGGCTTCTCCGGCCATCCGCGCGCGAAAGCGTGCGGATGGTCGCGCTTCGTGTATAAACGCGCTGTGAATCGCCCGCGAAACCTGCTATACTGATGGAAAACAAACGAGGGGAAACTATGCTTCGCATCGCGCTGTGCGACGACGACAGGGAGGATCTCGGGCGGCTCGAACGCGACATCGGCGCGTTCCGGACCGCCTTGGGCCCGGAAGCGGAGCTCGCGTTGCGCTGCTTCACGAGCGGAACCGACCTGATTTGCGCGATCAACCGCGGCGAGCGGTTCGACATCATACTGCTCGACGTGGTGATGCCGCTTTGCGACGGCATCGAGACCGCGCGCGAGATCCGCCTCGCGGACAAGGCGGTCAGGATCATCTTTCTGAGCGCGAGCGCCGAGTTCGCGCTGGATTCCTACGACGTGAAGGCTTTTTCCTACCTGCTCAAGAGCGGCCCGCGGGAAAAGCTGTTCCTTGCGCTGCGCGAGGCGGCCGGGGAGGTCGAAAGCGCGCCCGGCCACTGCGCGCTCGTCAAGACCAAGACCGGTCTCGTCCGGCTCCAATACCATGCCATCGCGTACCTCGAGGTCGTCGGAAAGACGATCACGTTCACCATGAGCGGCGGGGAGAAATACGAGATGTACGGCACGCTTTCGGATGCGGAGGAAGCGTTCCTGGCCCGGGAACGGTTCCTCAAGCCCCACCGGTCCTACATCGTCAACAT
Source organism: Firmicutes bacterium ADurb.Bin248 (assembly GCA_002069725.1). GTDB lineage: Bacteria > Bacillota > Clostridia > Christensenellales > CAG-138 > Phil1. The sequence continues at coordinate 78,640 of MWBW01000004.1, forward strand.
GGATTGCGTGCGCAGGCTCAGCGAGCGTGAGCTTACCATGGCGGACGGAAGCCGCGTGCCCGTATCCAAGGCGAACTATACCGAGGTGAAGCGGCGCTACATCGCCTACTGCTTCGGACGGGGTGCGGCAAATGGATAGCGTTGTGTTATGGATCAACATCTGCCTGCTGTTTTTGTATATCGCGGCCGGCATCATGATTCTCGAGGGCTTCGACATGCGCGCGCGCGGGCTGCGGCGCATCCTGTATCCGCTCGCGCTGGCGGCCGTGCTGACGGCCAACCTATATGTGTTCGACGCGTACGGGCTGGAGCGGTATCTGCTCCTCTATCCGCTGCTGTCCTTCCTCCCGCTGTTCCTTACATCCCTTCTTATCACGCGCTACCGCGGCGTCAAGACGCTGTTCGTGTTCCTGACGGCGACCATCTGGGCCTCCCCGCTGCTGCTGGCGGCGCACGCCGTGTCTCTCCTTTTCGGCCCCGCGCCGCTGGTGAAGCTCATCGCCTACATCGCGGTTTCGGTCCCGATGCTGCTGCTGCTCAAGCTGTATTTCAAGCCCCCGCTGCTGTACCTTCTGGATAATTACCATAAGGGCTGGGCGCTGTTCTGCGCCGTCCCGCTCCTGTGCGCGTCCGTATCCTATTACCAGACGCGCTATCGCTTCATGCTCGACCTGGGCACCTTTCGGGAAACCGGGATATGGCAGTTCGCGCTGAGCCTGCTGTCGTTCATGACATATCTGCTCATCGTGCAGTACGCACGGCAGATCCGCGAACGGCTGGAAGCGAAGGGCACCTACGAGCTGCTCCAGACGCAGCACCGCGGCGCGCTGCTGCATATCGCCTCGCTCAGGCAGTCGCAGAGGCAGTCCGCCGTATACCTGCACGACCTGCGCCATCACCTGCGCTACATCCATTCGCTTGCCATGGCGGACAACCGCGAGGAGATCATGAAATACGTCGCGGGCATCGAGCGGGGCATCGACGCCTCGACGAAGCGGGCATTCTGTAAAAACGAAACGGTCAACCTGATACTCTCGTGCTTCGAGGCGCAGGCGGAGCGGCGCGGCGTCGCCATGGACATCCGCGCCGACATACCGGAAAAACTGAGCATACCGGACGCCGATTTGTGCGTGATCATATCCAACGCCCTCGAGAACGCGATCGAAGCCGCGGACGCGGCCGGCGACCGGCCGAAGGTCGTCGAGTTCGCCTGCCGCACGAGAAACGGGCAATTGCTTCTCGAGATCGCCAACCCCTACGCCGGAGAGGTCTGCATCGAGGGCGACACGGTCAGGGCAAACGGCGGGAGCGGCGGCCTCGGAACGAGGAGCATCGCCCTTCTCGTAGAGAAGCACGCGGGCATATTAAGCTTCGAGGCGCAGGGCGGCAGGTTCGTGCTGCGCGCCATACTCTAAACCGGAGCGCCGCATGGCAAATGAAGAACGCCGCCCGCTTCGCAAGCACAGGCGGCTGTATTTCAAACGGGCATCGCACGCTTCCCCCTCCCCGCGCCGCCGCCGTCCCGGGCGAGCGCTCATTACACGCTTGACAAAATGTGATCCGGCATATATATTTAGTTAGTCTATCTAATCTATTTGACGAGGTGAGCCCATGGATGCATTCGCCGCGCAGCTCAACGGCCTGCTGGTCGATACCTTCCGCACCATACTCAAGGTCGAGGAGCAGATGCTCAGGGACCGCCATACGCTCGACCTCTCCATCAGCGAAATGCATCTGATCGAGTCGGTCGGCAAGGGCAAGGAGGAGGGCCTCACCATCAGCAGCATCGCGGAAGACCTTTCGATCTCCCTCCCCTCCGTAACGGTGGCGATCAACAAGCTGCAGGCCAAGGGCTATGTGGAGAAGTTCCGCGGCGGGACCGACAGCCGAATGGTCTACGTCAAGCTCACCCGAAACGGCAGGCACGTGGACGCGATGCACCGCCGTTTCCACGAGATTATGGTTGAAAACATCGCCCGCGATATGGACGAGGCGGAAAAGGAAGCCCTCTCCAGGGGCATCGTCAGGCTCAACGCCTTTTTCAGGGGCAAGCTTAAGCCGGAGGTAAACTGAGTGAGTTTTTCGCTGATCGGCACGGGCAGCGCGTATCCTGCGCGCCGCGTGACCAACGACGAGCTGGCGCGGCTCGTCGACACTTCGGACGAATGGATCCGCGCGCGCACGGGCGTATACGAAAGGCGCGTGCTCACGGACGAGTCGCTCGAGGACATCGCCTGCGCCGCCGCGCTGCGCGCGCTCGAGGATGCCGGGGTCGCGCCGCGGGAGCTGGATCTGATCGTGTGCGCGACCATCCGCAACGACTACATCACCCCTTCCCTCGCCTGCCTGCTGCAAAAGCGGCTCGGCGCGGGCTGCATGAGCATGGATATCAACGCGGCCTGCTCGGGCTTCCTCTACGCGCTGGACGTGGCGGACGGGTATTTCGCGCGGGGCCGCATCAAAAAGGCGCTTGTCGTCGCGGCCGAGGCGATGTCCAAGATGGTGGACTGGACGGACCGCGCCACCTGCGTGCTCTTCGGGGACGGCGCGGGCGCGGCCGTGCTCTCGGAAGGGAACGACCTGCTCTCGCTTCGCGTCACCGCTAGCGGAAACGCGGAGCACCTGGGCATCCCCAACATCGAAGGGGAATGCCCGTTTTCGCTGCGCGCGGGCAAGCCCCAACACGTGTATATGAACGGGCAGGAGGTTTATAAATTCGCGGTCAACGCGCTCTGCCGTGAGCTGGAGGCGATCATAGACGCCGCGGGCGTACGCCAGGAGGACATCGCCTTCGTGCTGCCGCACCAGGCCAACACCCGCATCATCGACGCCGCCGCGGGAAAGCTTCGGATCGGCGCGGAAAAGTACCTGAGCAACATCGAGCGCTTCGGCAATACCTCCGCCGCGAGCATACCCATCCTGATGGACGAATGCCGCAGGAAAAACATGTTTCATCCCGGCGATCTGCTTGCGCTGAGCGCCTTCGGCGGCGGTTTCACGACCGGCGCGTGCGTGCTGCGCTGGTGCAAGCAATCATAAATACACCGATAAGGGAGGACCAGACCATGGTATTTGACAAGGTAGCCCAGACCCTCGCGGAGTTCAAGGGCATCGACGCCGCGGGCATCGCCCCGGAAACCACGTTCGCGCAGTTCGAGCTCGACTCGCTCGACCGCGTGCAGCTCATCATGAACCTCGAGGAAACCTTCGGCATCCAAATCGACATGGAAAGCCGCATCGAATGCGTGCGCGATCTCGTGGAGATCGTCGAAAAGCAGCTCTCCGGAGGGGCGGCCTGATGAGAACCGCGCTCTGCGAGCTGCTCGATATCGAGCAGCCCATATTCCAGGGCGGCATGGCATGGGTGGCGGACGCCTCGCTCGCCTCGGCCGTGAGCAACGGCGGCGGCCTGGGCATCATCGCGGCGATGAACGCCAACGCGGAGTGGCTTCGCAACGAGATCCGCCGCGCGCGCGCCCTCACGCAAAAGCCCTTCGGCGTGAACATCATGCTCATGAGCCCCTTTGCGGACGATGTGGCCAGCGTCGTCGCCGACGAGCGCGTGGCCGTGGTGACCACGGGCGCGGGCATGCCCACGAAATACATGCGCGCGTGGCTCGACGCGGGCGTCAGGGTGGTGCCCGTGGTGCCCTCGGTCGCCATCGCCAGGCTCGTCGCGCGAAGCGGCGCGTGCGCGGTCATTGCCGAGGGCTGCGAATCTGGCGGGCATGTGGGCGAATTGACCACCATGACGCTCGTGCCGCAGGTCTGCGACGCGGTGGACATCCCCGTGATCGCGGCGGGCGGCATCGCGGACGGGCGCGGCGTGGCCGCGGCGTTCATGCTCGGCGCCGTCGGCGTGCAGGTCGGCACCCGCTTCCTCGTGGCGCGCGAGTGCACGATACACCAGAACTATAAGGATATGATACTCGCCGCCAAGGACATCGACACGGCCACGGCGGGCAAGCGTCTCGGACATCCCGTGCGCGCAATGCGCAACGCCTTCATGCGCGAGTTCGTCCGCCGCGAGTACGACGCGAGCATCTCCAACGAGGAGCTCGAAGCCTACGGCGCGGGCGCGCTGCGGCTTGCCGCGCGCGAGGGCGACGTGAAAAACGGCAGCGTCATGGCCGGCCAATCCTCGGGCCTTGTGAAGAAGGAGCAGCCCGCGGCGGAGATCATCCGCGAGATGATGGCCGAGGCCGAAGCGCTTTTGAAGGGAGGCGGGCCGCTTTGCGGATAGCCTTCCTGTTCGCGGGGCAGGGCGCGCAGTATACGGGCATGGGGCGGGAGCTCAGCGAGGTTTCCCCCGCGGCGCGCGCGGTGTTCGCCATGGCGGACGCCCTGCGTCCGGGCACGGGCGAACAATGCTTTTCCGCCTCGAAGCAGGAGCTTTCCATAACCCGCAACACGCAGCCCTGCGTATTCGCGGCGGATCTTGCCGCGGCGCGCGCGCTCGCGGAAAACGGCGTTACGCCGGAATTCGCGGCGGGCTTTTCCCTCGGCGAGCTCGCGGCGCTGACCTTCGCCGGCGCTTTTGAGGACGAGGACGGATTCTGGCTTGTGATGAAGCGCGCCGAGCTCATGCAGGCGCAGGCGGAACGCTTCCCCTCCGGCATGGCGGCGGCGCTCGGCCTCGCGGCGGAGCGGGTCGAGGCGCTTTGCAGGGAATGCGGCGTTTATCCGGCGAATTACAATTGTCCCGGGCAGGTTGTCGTTTCCGGCGAAAGGGAAGCGCTCGGCGCGTTCTGCAGCAAAGCGTCCGAAGCGGGCGCGAGGGCGCTGCCGCTTGCGGTGAACGGAGGCTTCCATTCCCCCCTGATGGCGGGCGCGGCGGCGGATTTTGAAACGGAATTATCTTATTGTTCATTCCATACGCCCAAATATCCCGTCTACGCCAACCTCACGGGAACGCCCTATCGCCCGCCCTTCGCGCCGACGCTCGCGCGGCAGATCGACTCCCCCGTGCTGTGGGAAAAGACGATCCGCGAACTCGTCGCGCAGGGCGCGGATGCGTTCGTCGAACTCGGGCCGGGAAGAACGCTTTGCGGGTTTATGAAGAAAATCGCGCCGGACGCGCGCGCGGTCTATCACGTGCAGGACCGCGCGAGCCTGAACGAAACGCTTGCGGCGCTCAAAACGGGAGGTTAGCATGCTCGAGCTGGAAGGAAAAACAGCCGTCGTCACCGGCGCTTCGCGCGGCATAGGCAGGGCCATCGCGCAGGCGCTTGCGGCCAAGGGCGCAAACGTCGCGCTCATCTACGCGGGCAACGAGGCCGCGGCGGAGGAGGCGCTCTCGCTCATCCGCTGCCAAAGCGCCGCGGGCGCGCGGGCGGAGGCTTACCGCTGCGACGTTTCGGACTATGCCGCGTCGAAGATCGCCGTAGAGCGGATCATCGGCGATTTCGGCGGCCTGGACATACTCGTAAACAACGCCGGCATCACGCGCGACGCGCTGCTGCTCACCATGAAGGAGGCGGATTTCGACGCTGTGGTCGACACCAGCCTCAAGGGCGCGTTCAACATCGCCAACCGCGGCGAGATCGCCGTAAGGATCATACGCGCGTGCAAGGAGATGGGCATCTCCACCGTGGCCGTGTTCTCGGAGGCCGACCGCGACGCGCTGCATGTGAGCCTCGCGGACGAGAGCATCTGCATCGGCCCCGCGAGGGCGAAGGACAGTTACCTCAATATGTCCGCCATACTTTGCGCCGCGACCGTGACGGGCGCCGAGGCCATCCACCCGGGCTACGGCCTGCTCGCCGAGAACGCGCGCTTCGCCGGGCTCTGCCGCGAATGCGGCGTGGCGTTCATAGGCCCCTCGGCCGAGGTGCTCGCCCGCATGGGCGACAAGAACGAAGCGCGGCGCGCGATGCGCGACGCGGGCGTGCCCGTCATACCCGGAAGCTCCGTCGTCCCCACGCCGGAGGCGGCGCGGGAGGCGGCGCGGGAGGTCGGCTACCCGCTGCTCGTCAAGGCGCGCGCGGGCGGCGGCGGGCGCGGCATACGCCTCGTCGAATCCGAAGCGGAGCTCGAACACGCCTATCACGCGGCCTGCGCGGAGGCGCAAAGCGCGTTCGGCGACGGCGCGGTTTACATCGAAAAATATCTGAACCCCGTCAAGCACATCGAGGTGCAGCTTCTGTGCGACCATCACGGCAATGTCGTGTGCCTGGGCGAGCGCGAATGCTCGGTGCAGCGCAGAAACCAGAAGCTCGTCGAGGAAAGCCCCTCCCCCGCCGTGACGCCGGAGCTTCGCAGCCGCCTGACGGAGGTCTGCGCCCGCGCGGCAAAGGCCGTGGGATACGCGAACGCGGGCACCATAGAGTTCCTGCTCGACCGGGACGGCAGCTTCTATTTCATGGAAATGAACACGCGGTTGCAGGTGGAGCACCCGGTCACCGAGATGGTCACGGGCGTCGACCTCGTCAAGTGGCAGATACGCGTGGCCGCGGGCCTTCCCCTGTCGTTCTCGCAGGAGGACATCGCGCTGCAGGGCTGCGCCATCGAGTGCCGCATCAACGCCGAAAACCCCGCGCTCGGCTTTTGCCCGTCCGGCGGCCGCGTGACCCTGCTGCACGTGCCGGGCGGGCCGTGGGTCAGGATGGACACCGCGCTGTATCAGGACTACGTCGTGCCGCCCTATTACGATTCCATGATCGCCAAGCTGATCGTGCACGCGAAAACGCGCGAGGAGGCCCTTCGCAAGATGCAGGCGGCGCTGTGCGAGCTTGTCATCGAGGGCGTGGCCCACAACGGCGAGCTGCAAATGGAGATCCTCTCCGACGAGCGGTTTTGCTCGGGCAGCTATACGACCGATTTTATGACCAAGCGAGGATAAGCCATGCTCGGAAAAGGCATTTTCAAAAAACCGAAAAACACGCTGGAAGCCAGCCCTTTCGAGGCGACCGCGAAGAAGCCCGGGGCGTCCGGCGAAGTCTGCGTCAAGTGCCCCGCGTGCAGAACGGCGCTCTTTCTCGGCGACCTCGCGGCCAACGGCAGGATATGCCCGCGCTGCGGTGCGTATTTCCGCATGGGCGCGCGCGAAAGGCTCGACAGCGTCTGCGACGCGGATTCGTTCGAGGAACTGTTTTCCGGCGTTGTGTCCGGCGATCCGCTGCGCTTTCCGGATTATGAAAACAAGCTCGCGCAGGCGCGCGCGCGCAGCGGCGAGCCCGAAGCCGTCGTCTGCGGCACGGCGCGCCTCGGCGGCGTTCCGATGGCGATCTTCGCCATGGAACCGGAGTTCATGCTGGGCTCCATGGGCGCGGCCCTCGGCGAAAAGGTGACGCTGCTCTTCGAGCAGGCGACGCTGAACCGCCTGCCCGTCGTCGGCTTTACGGTATCCGGCGGCGCGCGCATGCAGGAGGGCATACTCTCCCTGATGCAGATGGCAAAGACCAGCGGCGCGGTCAGGCGGCACGGCGACGCGGGTCTTTTATACATCTGCGTGCTCACCGACCCCACGACGGGCGGCGTGACGGCGAGCTTTGCGATGCAGGGCGACATCACGCTCGCGGAGCCCGGCGCGCTCGTCGGCTTCGCGGGCCCGCGCGTGATCGAGCAGACCATGCGCCAGAAGCTGCCGGAGCGCTTCCAGCGCGCGGAATTCCTGCTCGAAAAGGGCTTCGTCGACGCCATCGTGGGGCGCCGGGAAATGAAACAAACGCTGTCGCTGCTCCTGAGGCTGCACGGCGGGGAGGCCGCAGTATGAGCGCGATCGAGAGCGTCAGGGCGGCGCGCGCCTCCGGAAGGCCGACGGGGCTGGATTTCATACGCAACATATTCGAGGATTTCTTCGAGCTGCACGGGGACCGGCGCTTCGGGGACGACAGGGCCGTCGTCGCGGGCGTCGCGCGCCTCGATGGGCTCCCCGTCACCGTGATCGCGCTCGAGAAGGGGCACACCACGAAAGAGAAGCTCGAGCGGAACTTCGGCTCGGCGCATCCCGAGGGCTACCGAAAGGCGCTTCGGCAGATGAAACTCGCAGAGAAGTTCCGCCGTCCCGTCGTCTGCTTCGTGGATACCGCGGGCGCGTATTGCGGCATCGGCGCGGAGGAGCGCGGGCAGGGGCAGGCGATCGCGGAAATCCTCATGGAGTGCATGGGCCTCGAAACGCCCGTCATTTCGGTGCTCATCGGCGAGGGCGGCAGCGGAGGCGCGCTCGCGCTTGCCGTGGCCGACGAGGTGTGGATGCTTCAGAACGCGGTTTATTCCGTAATCTCGCCCGAGGGCTGCGCGAGCATACTCTGGAAGGACGCCTCCAGGACCGCCGAGGCCGCGGAATGCCTCAAGCTGACCGCCGGGGACCTTCTCGCGCTCGGCGTCGTCGAGCGGGTCCTCCCCGAAACCGGGGAGGATTTCGCGCCGCTCTACGCACGCCTGAAGCGGGACCTCGCCGAAACCCTGCGCTCGCTCGGCGCGACGGACGCCCGCGCTCTTGCCGCGCTTCGATACGAGAGATTCAGAAAGTTCGGGGTGGTAAAAGCATGATCGCGATCGTGACGGACAGCACCGTATGCATCCCCAAAAACGAGGCCGAGGCCTACGGCATACGCATCGTGCCTAACAGCTACAGCGCGGGCGGACAGACCTACCGCGAGAGCTACAGCGACCGCAACGGGGATTTTGAACGGCGCATTTTTTCAAACCCCGCCGCGGGCAAGACCTCGCAGGCGAGCGCCGCGGCGTTCATCCCCGTGTTCCGCGAGCTGATCCGGGGCGGCTTCGAGGTGCTCTGCGTCGTGCTCTCCTCGCGGCTCAGCGGCACGTACAGCAGCGCGTGCATCGCCGCGCGCGAGGTGGATGCCGAGAGGATCGCCGTCGTGGATTCGCTCACGACCGCGGGCGGGCTGTGGCTTTTGACCAAGCGCGCGCATGCGCTCGCCGCGCGCGGGATGCCGCTTCGGCAGGCGGCCGAAAGGCTCGAGGCGCTCCGCGAGCGCGCGGGCATCGCCTTTTCCGTGGACGATATGGCGGCCCTGCGGCGCAGCGGCAGGCTCGGGCTCGTGCCGCAATCCATAGGCACGGTGCTCAACATACGCCCCATACTCCTTTGCGTGCGCGGAACGGTGGTGGCGCGCGGGCTTGCGCGGGGCGCCGCGGGGCGCGTGCGCGAGCTTGCCGACAAAGTGCCGCCCGACGCGAAGGAAATACTCGTGCATTACATGAGCGACCCCGCCGAAGCGGAGCCGCTGCGAAAGAGCCTCAAGGAAAGTTTTCCCGCGCTGGACATAGGCCTCTACAGGCTCGGGCCCGTGCTCGGCGTGCATCTGGGCAAAGGCGTGTTGGGCGCGGCGTGGATTTGCGAGTAAAATTTCAGTAATTCCGGGGAGAGCCGGTTTTTGCGCGAAGCGCGGCGACGCGCCGATCTTCCGCCGCGCGGGGCTTATTCCGCCTTTGGGCGGAGCAGCCCGCACACCTCCGACATGTTTTCCCAATAACGCTTGGGCATATGGGTCATCCTGCAGCGCGGGTTTTCCCGGCTCTCGATCGACACGGTGTCGTAAAACCGCTTCCACAGCGCCTGATACTGCGCTTCGCTTTCGGAGATTTCAGGAAGCTCCACGCGCTCGACCCGGAGGATCTCGGCTTTGCAGTCCTGGTAAACGAGCGCCGCCCCGTTGGTTTTATCGAAGATCATGAACCTCTCCTGCCGGTACCGCAGCACGAAATGCCGCGCGATAAACGGCAGCGCGTAGTTTTTCGGGCTGATCGTCGCGACCAGCGCGCCGCCGACATCCGCGAAACGGACGAAGCCCTTGAGCAGATGCGCCTCGCCCAGCAGGTGTTTTTCCGCGCGCAAAAGCGTCGCCGTCACATCGTCCCCCATCATGAAGCACAGCTTCGCGCCCTCCCGATAGCCCCGCAGAAGGAATTCCAGCATGCGCAGTTCCTTTTGGGCAAGGCAGGAGCAAAACGCCGTCGTCACGAGTTCGAGCGCGCGCTCGGAGATTTTCGAACGGATCGAGGCGCGCACCCGCTCCGCCCGCACGGGGTCCGTGGCGACGGAGCGCGACTGAATGAGCGTCGGCTGCGCATCCTCTTCGCGCAGGATCTCGAGCGGAAGCTCGCGGGAGTAAACGCTCTCGAACACGCAGCACAAAAAGCCCTCGAAGCTGCCGTCGTAGGTATAAACGACGTTGGCGGGGAGCGCTAAAGGTTTGAAGCCAGGCATAATACCGTTTCCTCCACGGCTTCGGCCACGCTGCGCGCTTCCCCCGCCTCCGGCAGCTGCCTGAGGGACGACGCGCCCGGAAAGAGGGACAATTGCTCCGTGCCGAAGGAAAAGACGTTCGGGTCGACGAGCGCCCGGACAGTCGTGTGCTTATCGAACCGCGCGCCCGAGGGCCAGTCCGACGCCCGAATGAAATACTGCGCCCGTTTGAGCACCACCCCCATGCGCTTGAGCTCGGCAAGCCCCAGGCGCCCGTGCCTTCGCGCGACCACGATGCGCCGCGCGCTCGTGGGGCCTATGCCGGGCACGCGAAGCAGCGTTTCGAGCGCCGCGGCGTTCACATCCACGGGGAACTCCTGCATATGGTTGACCGCCCAATTGCACTTCGGGTCGAGATAAGGGTTCAGGCTGGGCATATCCTCGCTTAGGATTTCCTCCGCGCCAAAGCCGTACTGGCGCATGAGAAAATCCGCCTGATAGAGGCGGTGCTCGCGCAGCAGGGGCGGCTTGAAGTCGAGCGCGGGCAGGAGGGAATCCGCAACCGCGGGGATATAGGCCGAGTAAAACACGCGCTTGAGCGCGTACTTGCCGTACAGCGCGGCGGCGAGCCGGATGATCTGATAATCCGTATCCGGGCTCGCGCCGATGATCATCTGCGTCGCCTGCCCGGCCGGAGCGAACTGCGGCGCTTTTTTGTAAACGGCCATCTCCTGCCGGCTCTCCCCGGCCGCGAGGCAGATCTGCTTCATGGGCGCGAGTATGGCCTCCCGCTTTTTGTGCGGAGCGAGCAGGCGAAGGCTCTCTTCGCTGGGCAGCTCGATGTTGACGCTGACCCGGTCGGCCAGAAGGCCGAGGCGGCGCACAAGCTCCGGCGACGCGCCGGGGATGGTTTTCGCGTGGATATAGCCCCAGAAATCGTATCGGTAGCGCAGCAGGTGCAGCGCCTGTATCATCTGTTCCATGGTATAATCCGGGCTGCGCATCACGCCGCTCGAGAGGAACAGCCCTTCGATGTAGTTGCGCCGGTAGAATTCGATCGTAAGCCCCGCGAGCTCCTCCGGCGTGAAGGCCGTGCGGCGGCAGTCGTTGCTCGAACGGTTCACGCAATATTTGCAGTCGAAAATGCAATGGTTCGTCAAAAGAACCTTCAACAGCGTGACGCACCTGCCGTCGGCGGAAAACGCGTGGCAGCAGCCCGCCGCGACGGTCTTCCCCGGCCGGTCCGCGCCGGAGGAGGTGCAGGCCGCGTCATATTTGGCGCCGTTGGTCAGGATCGTGAGTTTTTCCATCAAGTCCATGAAGCTGCCCCCGTCACCACTTCGTGCTGGTTTCCACGACCTTGCCGAAGATCATGAACCGCTCCAATTCGCTTCCCCGCAGCGTCACGCTCTCATACGCGTCGTTGAACGGAACGAGCGTAACCGCCCCGTTTGAACAATAATACCGCTTCAGCGTGGCCTCGCCCTCCCCGTAAACGACCACGCCGAGATCCCCGTTTTTCAATTCGGACTGAAGCCGGACGAGCGCGAGATCCCCCTCGCGGATGTACGGGGCCATCGAGTCGCCCTTCACAATCAGGTAGCGATACGCTTCCGCGTCCCTCACATCCGCTGCCGCGCTGCCCAGATCCTCCTCAAAAGCGAACGCGTCGTACCCGGCGCGCACGGCGCCGATGATCCGCACGCTTGAAACCGGCCCGGGCGCGGCGAGGGAATCCTGCCTGCCGAGCAGATAATCCGTCGTGACGCCGAAAAAGCCCGCGATGCGGGAAATCGTCGCGGGCTCAGGCAGCGCGCGCCCCGCCTCCCACTTTGCGATCGCCTGCTGCGTCACGCCGAAGCGGGCGGCGAGCCGCCCCTGCGTGAGATTGTGCCGCAGCCTCAATTGTTTGAGCCTTTCCGAAAGCATGGCGTTCACCTCATAAAGATAATACAACCTGCGGTTGTATTTGTAAAGGCTTTTATCGGATCGACGCGACGGTGAAATCGTTTCGCCGGTCGAGCCGCGAACGGTATCCGGCAATAGATCCGTTTCGGTCTTCCGCCGCCGATTATTTTCCGGTGGATTTTTGTTTGATTTATGGTATACTTGTATGTAGAAATACTTTTTGAACCGGCATTCGGCCAATGAAACAGGAAAGAGAACCATACGGTTGAATCGGCGCGACGGGATCGGCCGCACGGCAGTGCGTTTCGGGACCGTCAAGGATTGATGATGAGAGTAACCGCGTACAGATTCTCAATGTGGACCCGCATATCGGCAATCCTGTTGATCTTCGCAATTCTTGCGCCGCTTTGCGGCTGCGAAGCCAAATCGCCCAAAAGTCAGTCTGTCGAATTTTTCACAATGGATACGGTTATGGAATTGACGGCCTACGGAAAGAATGCCGGGACGGCTTTGCACGCCGCGCAGGCCGAAATCATCCGGCTGGACAGGCTGCTTTCCATATCCGATCCCGAAAGCGAGATCTACCGGGCCAACCGCGACGGCTTTGCGGAGCTTTCCGGGGATACGGCGGCGCTAGTGCGCGAATCGCTCGCGCTGTATGAGCTCACGGGCGGCGCATTCGACATTACCGTTTACCCGCTCATGGACGCGTGGGGCTTTTACTCCGACGAATACCGCCTCCCTTCGGATGAGGAGCGCGCGCGCCTCGCCGGGCTTGTCGGCAGCGACAGGCTCGCGCTCGAAGGCGACGCGCTTACCCTGCCGGAACCCGGCATGGGGATCGACCTCGGCGGCATCGCCAAAGGCTACGCCTCGGACCGCGCGGCCGAGACGCTCGCCGATAACGGCGTGGCATCCGCCCTCATCTCGCTGGGCGGCAACATCGTAGCGCTGGGCAGCAAGCCGGACGGAATGCCCTGGCGCGTCGCCATACGCGATCCCCTCGACGAAAACGCGTTTTCGGGCATCGTGCGCGTTACGGACACAGCCGTGGTGACCTCGGGCGGGTACGAACGTTGTTTCGAGCTGGACGGCAAAAGCTACCATCATATACTCGACCCCGCGACGGGGCTGCCCGCCCGAAACGGGCTGATCTCCGTGACCATAATCTGCGAAAGCGGCATACTGGCCGACGGGCTTTCCACCGCGCTGTACGTAATGGGCGAGGAAAAGGCGCTCGCGTTCTGGCGCGCGCATTTGGAGCTGTTCGACGCCGTTTTGGTGACGGACGACGGGCGCGTACTCGTCACTTCGGGCATCGCGGAGGCGTTTTCATCCGAGCGCGACTTCGAGGTCGTTCGATGAAAACGCGCGCGTGGATCGCTCTTTTCGCGGCGCTGCTGCTGGTTTCGTGCGCGGCGGCGTGGTATGTTTCCCACAGGCGTCCGGCGGATTCCCTGGTCGGCGTCTACCAGGACGGCAGGCTCGTGCGCTGCGTAGACCTCGCTTTGGCCGCGGAGCCGTACGACATCGCGCTGGCGGACGGGTGCGTCGTGCGCGTGGAAGCCGGAGAGATCCGCATGCTGTCCTCCGACTGCCCGGACCAAATCTGCGTCGCGCAGGGTGCGCTCACAGGCAATCTGCCGATCGTATGCGTGCCCAACCGCGTGGTGATACGATACCTGTCCGAACCCGACGCGGGATACGACGCCGTCAGCGGCGCGGTCCCCGGAAACTGAGCAGGGAGGGGCCATGAACGCGAGGAAGGTTACAACGGCATCCCTTTTGACGGCGCTCGCGCTCGCGGTCTATATCGTCGAGGCGCAGATACCGCCGCTTCTCCCGTTGCCCGGAATCAAGCCGGGGCTTTCCAACGCCGTCACGCTGTTCGCGCTTTTTTTCGCGGGACCGGGCGTGGCCGCGCCCGTGCTCGTCGCGCGCATCCTGCTCGGGGGCCTGCTGACCGGCCAGGCGTTTTCCATGCTCTACAGCGCGGCGGGGGGCTTCCTCTCGTTCGCGTTCGGCGCGTGCGTCT
>MWBW01000005.1 GCA_002069725.1 Firmicutes bacterium ADurb.Bin248
CCCTGTTCTGCATGAACCAGGGCATGGCGGTGTTGGCGTCGAGATCCTGGTTGAGCGTCGCGATGATCAGGCCCACCAATGCGGTCATCAGCACGAACACGATGGCGCTGCCGCCGCCCCAGAACATGCTCCTTCTGGCGGTCTTGGGGCTTTTGGCCGCGAAGCAGGGCTGCCAGTAAAGCTGCGCCACGAGTATGCCGATGCAGCCCGTTACGAATTTGGTGATCAGGCTTATGACGTCCGTGTTCTTAAACGTCCACAGCTCGGCCTTTCCGACAGCGGCGAGGCGGTCGCCCAGATGCCCGAGGTCGAAGTTGATCTGCTTGAAGGCGATGAAGTAGAACGCCAGGCCGAACGCGACGACGAGTACGCCCTGTATCAAATCCATCCAGACGAGTGAATATATCCCTCCCAAAGACGTATACACGATGAAGACGGCGGTGAAGAGAATGATGATCGGGAGCGGATCCGCCCCGGTGAACACGTTGAATATCTGGCCGAACGCTTTGCCCTGGCCGCCTACCCACGCGATCATGATGCAGGACGCCAGAACGCCCGCCATCGCGCGCGTCACCTTATCGCGGGAGATGAGGTCGTCTATCATTTCCGGGAAAGTGTTGTACGTAAACCTGCCTGCCATCGCCGCAAATGCGATCGCGAATATGATCTTGGACCCCTGCTCGCCCAGTATGAAGGCGAGCCAGGGCAGGCCGGTTACATACGCGCTGCCGGCGTGGCCGACAAAGTTGCCCACGCCCATGATGTTGGCAAAATGAGTGAAGAAAATGAGGTAAAACGGCAACACGCCGCCGCCGATGGCATAGTTGGAAAAGCTGGCTTCCGCTTTGCTCTTTTGCCTGAACGCAATGACCATGAAGCCCGCGCACAAAGCGATTGTGACAATCCACATCCATGTTCCGGTTGACATTTGCTTTCCTCCTTACCTGTTAGTTTCGTTTGGTTGCGTTGAGTCCCGGGAATGCCACACGACCAATAAAGCGCCCCACCCCCAATTTCTTTCGTCCCACGGTGCCCCGTTATGCGAACCTGCGCAGGTTGAGCGGATCAAAGCGCAGGCGATCGCCTTTGCCGCACACCATATCCGCCACGGCTTTGCCGGTTACGGGCGCCAGCGCCACGCCGTCTCCCTCGTGGCCAGCCGCCACGAATATGCCGGGCCTTTGATCTATCGGCCCTACGATCGGGCTGCCGTCCTCGCTCGCGGGCCTGAAACCCGCTATGGTGCGTATGACGTTGACCGAATCCATCACGGGGAAAAACCCGCGCACCTGATTCATGATTTTTTGGATCGCCTCGAACGCCGTGCTCTTGTCGTAGCCGGCGTGCTCGCGCGTGCTGCCGATCAGGTAGTTGCCGGTGCTCGTCTGCGTGAACGAGAAGCTGAGCCCAATTTTTTTGTCGTATTCGCTCCGCTCGGGCATGATGGTCGGGTCGAGCTTGGCCGCGATATACATGGCCGACCATACGTTGGTCTCCCCTATGGGCGCGATCTGTTCGGTGATCGCGAGCTGCCCCTTGAGCGGTATGATGGGGATGTTCACGCCGATCAGCTCGCCCACCTGCCTCGACCACGCGCCCGCCGCGACGACCACAAAGTCGCACTCCACCATCAAATCGTCCCGCGCCGCCACCGCCCAATGGTCGCCAAGGCGCTCGATCGATACGACGGGCGCGCCGCGAAAAATCTCCATGCCCTTTTTCGTCGCGCTGCGCAAAAGCGCGCGCATGAGCCGGAGGGGGTCTACCTGCGAGTCGGTCGCGCTGTAAGTGGAGGCGAGCATATAATCCGCCACATGCGGCTGTTTTTTGCGCATCGCGGCCCTGTCGAGTATGTCCACCTTGAGCCCGTACTTCCTCTGCTCCCCGACGAAGCTCTCCATCACCCGAAGCTGCTTTTCATCCTCGATGAGTATCATGCCGCCGCGGGTTTCAAAGCCAAGATCGCCGCCGAGCTCGTCGCAAAGGCCGGGGAACATCTCGAGGCTCTCCATCGCGAGCGTCAGCGCGATGCCCGGCTTTTTGGATTGCAGCAGTATCATGTCGTCGCAGGCGCCCGAAGCGCCGGAGCCGATTTCGGATTTCTCCAAAATAACGACGGATCTGCCCCGCTTGCACAGGTAGTAGGCCGTCATGAGGCCCATGATGCCCCCGCCGATCACGCAAACGTCCTTGTTGAGCTTCATTTTCCCATCCCTCCGCCGCGTTTTGGCGGCGCGCGGGCTTCGCCGGGCCCGGCCGCCGCCGCATCCCATAAGGATGTCAGATCAGGTTCATTTCAAGCATCTTTTCCGCGATCTGCACCGCGTTGAGCGCGGCGCCCTTGCGCAGGTTATCCGCCACCACCCAGAAGTTCATGCCGTTTTCGACCGATTCGTCAAGGCGCAGCCTTCCGACGTAGACGTCGTCCGTACCCTCCGAGCCGAGCGCCAGCGGGTAAACAAGCCTTTGCGGATCATCCGCGAGCACGACGCCTTTGGCGGCGCGCAGAGCTTCCCTCGCCTGCGCCAGATCCGCCTTGCGCTCCGTTTCGATGTTGATGGACTCACTGTGCCCGCGAAACGCCGGTATGCGCACGGTCGTGGCGGTCACCGCGATGGCGGGGTCGAGTATTTTATGGGTCTCGTCGACCATTTTCATCTCTTCCTTGGTGTAGCCGTTTTCGAGGAACACGTCTATGTGGGGCAGGGCGTTGAACAGGATCTGGTACGGATAGACCTCGTGCGTGACGGCCTCGCCGCGGCAGAACTGCTCCGCCTGGCGCCTGAGCTCGTCGATCGCCCTCTGCCCGCTGCCGGATACCGCCTGATAGGTGGAAACCACGACGCGCCTGATTTTGAATAGCTCGTGCAGGGGCTTGAGCGCGACCACCATCTGTATGGTCGAGCAGTTGGGATTGGCGATGATGCCCTTGTGCAGCCTGAGCGCCTCCGGGTTGACCTCGGGCACCACGAGGGGCACATCCGCTTCCATGCGCCACGCGCTTGAATTGTCCACGACGACGCTGCCCTCACGGACCGCCGCGGGCGCAAGCGCGAGGCTCGCCTCGGAACCCGCGGAGAACAGGGCCAGATCCACATCCTCAAAAGCGCCCTCCCTCGCCTCCTGCACGGCGACCCTGCGCCCGGCGAACACGATTTCCCTCGAAACGTTCACGGCGACGTCCAAAGGCTTGATCGAGCGGATGGGAAACGCGCGCTGCTCAAGCGTTTTGAGCATTTCGCCGCCCACCGCCCCCAATGCGCCTACCACGGCCACGTTAAGAGCCTTCATAGCTTGACCTCCTGATATTCGATTGCACGTTATGGCTTTTGTATTTGTTTTCAGTTTTACAGATGAATGCGTAAGTCGCGCGTTCGCGCCCGCCCCGATGGCGGGCATATGCCGAAACGATTGGTTTCCCGCCGCTTGCGCCGCCGTATGAATGTTCGCGGCCCTTCAAAACAGAAAGTGAAAAATGAAACAAATATGGGGGTTCGCCGCTTCCTCATCATATGATGAGTAGCCTTTGTTATTATATACATATCCCGCGCGGTTCGTCAATATCATATGCGTCCAAAAAATTGATGATATATGTCCGGCATCCGCGGATCGCCGCGCGCGAAGCGCCCGGATTGAACGCCGGGGCTCCCCGGAAGAGGGGCGCGGCGGACATCCGGCCGTTTCGCCCGAAGCGGCGCTTTTTACCTGAATGATTTTATTCCTTCGCCGTCATCAGCCCGAGCACGTTGACGCGCGTCAGCCTGAACACGGCGGCCGCGCCGCCCGGCAGATAACAGGCGAACACGAGCGCGAGGGTCGCGGGGTTTACCGCGCGCGTTCCTGTGACGAGCAGCGCCGCGAGCGCGCCGAGCGCCGTCCCGAAAACGGCCTGCAGCGCCGTTTCCATCAGCAGCACGCAAAAAACGCGGCCGCGGCTTTCGCCCAGGCTTCGCATGACGGCCGCTTCCCGCCGCCTTCCCCGCAGCAGCAGGAAGCTCAGCCCGAAGCCGATCGCCGCGACGAGCGCGAACAGGAGCGGCAAAAGCGCCTTGAGCAGGCGTATGTGGCGCTGCAATTGCGTCGTGACGCCTATGAGCAGCGCGTCGTTCACCACCAGCCGGTTGAAGCCGCCGTCCAGCTTCAGTTCCTTCATGCGCGCCTTGAAATCGTTCAGCTCCCGCGTGTTCGCGAGCTCCATCTCAAGCGCGCAGTATTCGACGCGCAGCCCGTTTTCCGCGAACAGGGCGCGAAGCGTCCCGAGCGGGCAATAGAAGGTCGCGCCGTTCATGCCGGCGTCGAGCTCGCTGCCGTAAAGCCCGGCGACGACAAGCTTTGCCGCGACGCTGCGCCTGATCCGAAACGGCGCTTCGAGCGTATCCCCGAGCGCGAGCCCCGCGCTTCGCGGCGCGACGCACACGGCCTCGTTCCCCGTGAAAACATCCTCGCCGTACCCTTGCAGCCATTCGATGGAGGAAGCGTACTCCCTCAGGGGAGCGTCCGCGTCGATGTGATCGAGCGCGCGCAGGATATCCTCCGCGCGTACGCCGTATTGCGCCGCCGCGCGCGAGGAGGCCACGAAGCCGCACCCGAGTATATCCGCGTACAGCGCTTCGCCGATGCGCGGCGGCTGCGTCGCGGAAGCGCCCGCGACATACGCGCTCACGGGTATGGTATCGTACGCGTTGTCAAGCTCCGCCTCGCTCACGCGGATGTTGTGCGAAAAGATCAGCAGGAACGCCGTGAGCGCCGCCGCCGCGAGCACGGCCGCGACCGTCGCGCGCCGGTTCCTCGTGAAGTTGCGCCAAGCCGTGCGCATACCCTTACTCCTTCGCGCCCAGCAGCAGCATGGGCGAATTGCGAAATTCCGGCGCGAGCAGCAGCCCCGCGCACAGCAGGAAGGCGAAGGCTACCGCGCCGCCGGAAACGAGCGCGAGCGCGGGATCGCTCTCCAGCAGGAACTCAAACTCTTTGGCCTCGCCCTCGCCCATCATGGCGGTGAAGGAAGTGTCCGCCGCGTCCTCCTTCGCGCTTTCGACGACGCGCGCCGTCACGTCGCAGGAGATTGCGTGTCCCGCGTACGCGCCGACGCACGCGCCCAAAAGGCAGACGAGCGCGACGCCTGCGAGCGAGATGACCATGACCTGCGCGTGCTTCGTGCCAAGAGACCGCATGGCGGCGACCTCCCGCCTGCCGCGCAGCGCGTGGACGACCGCGAGCACGGCGACGGCGAGCCCCGCCGCCGCCAACGCCAGCGTCAGCGTCAACCGGCTCACGCGCGAAAGCTGGCGAAGGCCCGGGCCGACGAGGGAGTAGCCTTGGTCGTAGACCGTAAGGCGCAGCTCATAGGAGCCATATTCATTCTCGCGTGAATCCATTAAGCCGGAAGCCGCCATTTCGGCCATAAAATCCGTCGCCTCGTCGTTTTTTATGCGGATGCTCGCGCTGTATTTTGATATAACAGGCGCGGGCGCGTTGGAAACGGAGTTCGCCGGCAGCAGGACGTTCACCGCGTGCAGCTTGTCGTTGCCGCTTCCATACTCCTTCCATTGCCCTTTTTCGACCTTTCCGTCGAACAGCCCGACGATCGTATATTCGCCCTCGTCGAAAAAACCCTGCGCATCCTGCGTATAGCTTGAATACGGCCATTCCAGAGCCTGATTGGGCGGGGCGGGATCGTCGTTGTAACGCTCGGCGCCGCATTCGTAAAAGGAAAGCGAAAGCGCATCTCCCAATTGCCAGCCGTTCAGCTCCGCCATGACGGCGCTCACGATGCATACCTTTGCGCCATCGGCGTATTCATCCTGTGTAAAAACGCGCCCGGAAGAGATGTATACTTTGCCGGAATGGAACGCGCGCATGCATGCCAAATCGTTTGTCGCGACGGCGCTCAGCGATCTGGCGTTGATTTGCACAGCCTCAATCACTTCCCTGTAAAACGCGCCCGCTTCGGTTTCCAGAAAACCTTCCTCGTATGGGGCGATGGGCAGGCTGCCTAAAACGTTTCTGGTGTATATGAGCGTCGAATTCTGCCGTTGTGTTGAGGCCTCGTATGGATAGTAGTGTGGATTATGATACAAATCCGTATAAAGGTACGCCTGCGACACCGCTTCGACCGACGCGACGGTTCCGTCGGAGTTCATTTTTACAGGCGTGCTTAAATCTGTTATCGTCGCAATATATCGTTTCCCCGGCTCAAGGTAAAAGGAGCCGTCGCCTGCCTCGGTGCCAAGCGCAAACGCCTGCGGCATCCCCGCCTCATCCAGAAGCATATCGGCGTCGATTTGATTGATAAGCGCAAGCGTATCGCCATACCGGAACAAAGGGTTGGCCGAAAACTCGACCGTGAGCGGAATAACGGTTCCCTCTATCACTCCCAGCCTGCCTGCGACCGTGGGCACGGTAAGCGTTTCAGGCGCGTTCACCGCGAAAACGATCACGTCCTCCGCGCAGGGATAACAATTCGGGTCGAGGCCGTAAAGGAGGTTATTGCCGCCGTTTACCCGTGCGCCGAAACGGCCGCGCACGTCGATTCCCTCCACGCCGCTTGCTTCCCGGATGGACGTCAGATCATATTCCGTCTCGGGAATCAAAGCGGGAACGTATCCGCGAAAAATCATTTCAGGCGGCAGGGATAAGGGGTCGTCCAGGTACGGCGCATAATCCTCCTGCGTAAATCCCTGTTGAAGCGTGCCCGCTGCGTTCATGTTGCCCCAGACCTCGGGGATGGCGACGGTCGTAAAGCACGCCTCTGCCGCGGCAACGTTGCGCTGCGCGTTCGCCTCAAGATTCAGCCCCACGCACAGCAGCGCCGCCGCGAGCGCCGCGATGAGAAAATAGACGATGAGCTTCACGGGCGCGCGAAAAAGTTGCTTCAGGCTGGTTTTGAAGGGCATGCCGAAATACCTCCCGATTTATTTTTACTCTTTTGCGCCCAGCAGCAGCATGGGCGACCTGCGAAACTCCGGCGCGAGCAGAATCCCCGCGCACAGCAGGAAGGCGGCGGCCACCGCGCCGCCGGAAACGAGCGCGAGCGCGGGATCGCTCTCCAGCAGGAACTCAAACTCCTTGGCCTCGCCCTCGCCCATCATGGCGGTGAAGGTGGTATCTGCCGCGTCCTCCTTCGCGCTTTCGACGACGCGCGCCGTCACGTCGCAGGAGATTGCGTGCCCGGCGTACGCGCCCGCGCATGCGCCAAGCAGGCACACGAGCGCGACGCCCGCGAGCGAGATGATCATGACCTGCGCACGCTTTGTTCCCAGCGAACGCATGGCGGCGACCCCGCGCCTGCCGCGCAGCGCGTGGACGACCGCGAGCACGAGGACGGCGAGCCCCGCCGCCGCCAGCGCGAGGATCAGCGTCAGCCTGCTCACGCGCGAAAGCTGGCGAAGGCCCGGGCCGACGAGGGAGTAGCCTTGGTCATAGACGGTAAGGCCAAGCTGATACCCGCCTTCCTGCTCTTCCATCAGGCCGGAAGCCGCCATTTCGGCCATGAAGTCCCCGGCGGCGCTGTTCTTGAGGCGGATGCTCGCCGTGTATTCGGAAATCACGGGCGCGGGCGCGTTTGAAACGGACTTCTGCGGCAGCAGGATATCCAGCGCGTCCAGCCCTTCGCCCTGCGTATAGCGCGGCGAGGCGTCGCCCGTGACCACGTTGCCCGCGAACAGGCCGACGATCTCATAGCCGCCCTCGTCGAAGAAGCCCTCCGCCGGGTAGCGGAACACGGAGAAGCGCTCCGTTTTCCCGGTAAAGGGATATTCCGTTTCATAGAACGAGAGGGAAAGCGCATCCCCGATCCTCCAGCCGTTGAGCTCGGCCATGAATTCGCTCACAAGGCAGACCTTCGCGCCCGCGGCGTATTCTTCATCCGTGAAGGCGCGGCCTTGGGACACGTGCACGCCGCCCGAGTGGAACGCGCGCATGGCCGCGAGATCGTTTGTGGCTATGGCGTTGAGCGAATTGAAATTGGCCCGATAAGCGTCTATGATCTCCTGAAAATACGCGCCGCGCTCCGTCGCGAAGAAGCCCTCCTCATATGGGGCGATGGCGACGTAAGGCAGGGTGTAAGCGTTGCCGCCTGGGACCAGGCTCCATCCGTTCGCTTTGTCATACCCGAGCTCGCCGCCGTTGTGGTAGGCATCGCCCACTTCTATCGAGACGCTGTCCGCCCGGATGACGTCCGTCGTCGGGTCCCAGTGCGCGCCGACCCTGACGGCCGCGATGTATTGCCTGCCGGGCTCCAGATAAAAGGAGCCGTCCGCGGCTTCCGCGCCCACATCGAAGAGCGGGCCGGGCAGGATTTCCCCGTCGGCCGTGGGAATACCCTGCAGGCGGCCGCCGGAAATAAAGCTGGTGATATCCAGCTCATCCCGGTAATAGTCCGTGCCCATCACGGAAAACGTCACCGTTACCGGAACCGCGACTGGCCCGGAAAATGCGGGCACCGTCACCCGTTCCGCCGCATTGACGGTGAAAATGATGACGTCGTCCGGCATTCCGTTGCGCGGCCCGTCGCCCGGCGCATGTTCGGTTAAATTTCCCTCGCCGTTCACCCTCGCGCCGAAATAGCCGCGCACGTCCAAGTTTTCTGCGCCCGGGGCCGCGAGGAGGGGCGCAAAGTCGTATTCGGATGTGAAGCAGGGCAGATAGCCCGCGTAAAAGGGGTCGTCCGAATCTGCGCAGAGCGTGCCGTCGTAGCGGATATGCGCGCTGAAATCCGGGATTGCGACCGTTTCAAACGCCGCCTCCGCAGCCGCTACGTTGCGCTGCGCGTTCGCCTCAAGGTTCAGCCCCACGCACAGCAGCGCCGCCGCGAGCGCCGTAATGAGAAAATAGACGACGAGCTTTACGGGGGAGCGCAGAAGCTGCTTTAAGCCGAGTCGTACCGTCATGGAAGCTACCGCCTTTCGATGTCGTGCTGTTTATTCCAGTTTAAAGCCCTCCAGAACATCCCCAAGCGCGTCGACCGATAAGCCCGCGCTCGCGAGCGTGACAAACCCCTCGGATAAGTAGACGACCGCGAACGAAGTGCCGTCGTCCATCGTGCCGGTATAAGCCGTCAGCCCGCCCGGCAGCTCCAGCTGCGCGACGCCCCGCGCATCCGCGGATACGGCGTTGCCCCAGGACGTGCCGGGCGCAAAGAAATCCTGAATCAGCGCGATCGTCGACCCGTTTTCGTCCGCGTATTGCGTTGTCAGCGTGGCGCTGATCTCATCCGCATGCAACACCCTGATCCCCCGGCTCTCGTATTGCTCCGATTCGATTTCGGCAATGGGCAGCGGAATCCATTGCCTGGCTTCTTCGGCGGATGAGAATTCCGCGGGCAGATCATCGATATCGATCTTATCAAAGTCGTTGTCCGGAACCGTCTGCCTTCCCCTGAGCGTGCCGTCGGCGACGCTCACGACCGCTCTGTAAACCGCCTGCGCGGCCGCCCGGCCGGGACCCGTGAACACGAAGAAACCCGCCAGCAGCGCGGTGGCGCCCGCCAGGGCAAGCCCGCGAAGCCACCCGGACCATACGGGCGCGGCGGGCTTTCCGCGGCGGCGCCGCGTTTGGTTCGGCAGGACCAGCCCCGGATCGACCGGCTCGCGCAGCCCGCGCTCGATCCCGTCGACGCGCCGCCGCACGCCTTCCATGAATTCTCCACAGCCCATGTAGCCGGAACGCAATATGTCTTCGGCCTGCGCCTGGGAAAGCGTATGCCTTCGATCATCGAAATAAGGATGATCCAACGCCTGTTTTACGAACCTTTTCCAACGCATGGTTTATACCTCAAGCATCAGCACCATAAGGTGCGTCATTGTCCGCGGGGATCGCCTTGCGATGCTCTGCCGCATCCTCCTGAACTTCTGGGACAGCGTGTTCGGCCTGATCCCCATTCGTTCGGCGATATTTTCCAGGGGAATGTCGTCGATGTAATATTCGATGAACGCCCCGCGCATTTCCGGAGCGCAGTCCCGCAGGTGTTTCTCCAGCCAGACCGTCCATTCCGAGAGTTCCATCGCGGTTTGGGAGCCTTCGTCCGCGCGAAGGTTCTTCATGATCTCGGGAGCCGTCGAGAAGGAACGCTTCGAGTCGCGTATGAAGTTGAGCGCCCGCCTGCGGATGCATACGGCAAGATACCCCGCCGGGTCGTCGACGTCGCAGAGCGTTTCCTTCTTCTGAACCATGACGACCGCCACATCCTGCAATACGTCGTAAGCGTCGTCAAGATTTTTCACCATTCTCAGGGCGAGCTTGAGCAGGTCGCGATAGTGCTCCTCAAAATACTCGATGATCGGAAAGCCTCCATTCATCTCGTACATTCGGCAATCCTCCCGAAAATTCCTGTGTTTTCATTGTATCACAGGTTTCGGGCCAGGTATATTTATAATGAACCGCCGGCAGCCTGTGAGATGACAAAAAAATAAAATAAAAAGCGCCGGCGCGGAGTTCACGCTCCGCTTCGGCGCTGTGTTGTGCGGGGCAAGAGGCTCCCCCCGAAGCGCTCTCTCCCTCTCGGCGGCGCCGCCGACCTTCATGGCGAAGGTTTGGAACAGCGTCCGGCCGCCCCGGAAAACGGCGGCGGTCTCAGGCCGTCAAATCTTTTCGGCCGGGGTCAAAATGAAGTCCGATGGATCGTGACGACCCATTTATACCCGCAGTTCGGGCAGTCCGGCGGTATCTCCGCGATCCGCTGGGCCATGAAGGTATAGGTGAATCGGCACTCCGGACACGAAACGGTGCGGGGCTCCGGCTGCGGGTTATACCCGCCCGTCGCCTGTTCGACGGCCTCGTCCGTCAGTTGCGCGTTGATGTCTTTTCTTTCCTCGCTCACGGCTTTTCCTCCTTTTTTATTCGGCCGGGTCCCAACGCTCAAAAGGGGATCACAGGGTCGCCGATGGGCTCCCCATTGTAAAGGGGCCCTCCCCTGTAAAAGCAGCTGGGGCACTGAAACGGACTCCACACCGTCTGGCCCGTGACCCTGTTATGACCTATGACCAAGTGGTATACATGCTGGCAGTTCGGGCACACGACGCAGTTGTATCTTTCCGTGTCCCAATCTTCCGCCGCTCCGCCCGTCACTTTCTCGACGGCCTCGTCCGTCAGTTCCGCATGGATGTCTTTTCTTTCCTCGCTCACGGTTTTTCCTCCTTATTATTTGATTGCTCTCTTCGTTATCCGCCGGCTTCCCGGCACAGGTTCCGTTCCCTTGCTTTTATTTTTCTCCTTTCCATTGATCGCACCGATTCCTCTGCCCTTTGGCGCAGCCGGGGGTATCCTATCCGTACTTGCAGTTCGGGCAGGGCGGCGTTGCCGGCGTTTCGTCGCCGCGGCTCGTGAAGGAATAGAAATGCCCGCAGGCAGGGCACTGGACGCAGTTGATCACCGTTATGCCGTTCCCGCCCGCCGCATGTTCAATGTCCTCGTCCGTCAGCTCCGCAGGCTTGTTCACGGGTTCCTCGCTCATGGTTTCCTCCCTTCATGCGTTTTGATGGTATCGGGAATTTGAAATGCCGGCCCGCGTGCATCCGTTCAATAGGCCGTCGTCGCTTCCACATAGCCGCCGTCCAGGCGCTGCCGGGCGATCAGCTCAGCGAAACGGCCGTTGGCGGCGATCAGCTCGTCGTAGCCGCCGTCCTCGGCGATACGCCCCTTGTCGAGCACGAGTATCCTGTCGCACCGCCTGATGGTGGAGAGCCGGTGGGCGATGACGATGCGCGTGCATTTGAGGCGGTCGAGGGATTCCGACACGCGCTTTTGTGTGATGTTGTCAAGCGCGCTCGTGGCCTCGTCGAACATGATGATCCTGGGCTTGGGCGCGACGGCGCGGGCGATCATGAGCCTCTGCTTCTGCCCGCCCGAAATGCCGCCCGAGCCCTCCGAGATCACGGTGTGCATGCCCATGGGCATGGCGCGGATATCGTCCGCGATGCCTGCGATCTCGGCGGCCTCCCACGCGTCCTCCATGGTCAGCCAGGGCGCCGCGACGACGATGTTGGAATAAATGCTGCCCTGCATGAGCCTTCCGTTTTGCATGACCACCCCGATGTTGCGGCGCAGCGAGCGCAGGTCCAGCGTGCCGATGTCCCTGTTGTCGTAGTAAACGGCGCCGCGGTCGGGCGTTTCGAAGCCAAGCAGCAGGCGGAGTATGGTCGACTTCCCGCAGCCCGTTTGGCCGACGATGGCGATATACTGCCCCGCGCGTATCTTCAGCGACAGGTTCTCGACGACCGGCGGCATGCTTTGGCTGTAGCGGAAGGAGACGTTGGAGAGCTCTATGGCGCCCGACACCCGCGTGACGATCTTTTTGCCCGCCGCGATCTCGGGCACGGTTTTCAACAGCGGCAGCGCCATATCGAGCGTCGGCTTGATGCCCGCTATGGTGCTGACGATGCCGAACAGCGAGAGGAACGCGCCGCTGACCATGCCGTAGGCCACGGTGAAGGCCATGTACCCGGGGACGCCGACCTGCGTTTTGACGGCGTAGTAATACATCGCCAGCGTGCCCGCGGCGCTCACCGCGAAGGAGAGCGCGCCGCTGAATTTCAAAAAGGCCGGCGGATCGTACTTAAGCCGCGCGATGCGGGCATAAACGTCCGCCCATCTCCCGAACGCGCGCTTTTCCGCCCCCGTCAGGCGCAGCTTTTGAACGCCCGTGATGAGGGCGTACCGCATGCCGTTTTGCCTGGCCGAAAGCTCCATGGTCTGTTTGCTCAGCTTCGCGCCCAAAAGCGCGGCGGCGAGCGTGATCAGGCAGGACGCGAGCGTCACCGCAAGCGCGGGGACGACGAGCCCCGGCGCGTACGCGAATATCTGCGCGATATAGACGAGCGAAAAGAGCGAGGTGAGCCCCACGGAGAAAATCGCGTCCTGCAGCGTGCGGCAGAGCTGGCCCACGTACTCCACCCGGCTCGAGAGCTCGCCCGCGGCATAGCTTTTGAAAAAAACCGCCGGCATGGAGAGCACCCGCATCATCGCGGCCGCCTGCACGCTCACTCCGATCTTGGCGCCCAGGCGCGCCTGAACGAGCGAGGAGGTGATGCCGAAAAGCGTCTGGCTTACCGCAACGCCGACGAAGAAAAACGCGATCGGAAACATCAGCGAGACGTTCCCGCTCGGCAGCACCCTGCCAAAGAGCAGGCTGTTGACGTGGGGAAGCAGCATGCCCGTGAGCGCAACGGCGAGCGCCGCGAGCAAAACCATGGCGATGTCGGCGGCCGACAGGGTCCTGAGCGTATAGAGGAGCAGGTCGGCGACGCCGAGCTCCCTGAGCGGGAAGGGCTTATAAAAGCATACGGCTTCGGCCGAAAGGCGGCCGGCGGTCTTTTTTGTCACCTTCACGCGCCGCCCGCTCTCATGGTCCATATACGTGTAGCCGCCGACCGCGCCGGGGATCAGCGCGACGACGGCGCCCTGCGCCGTGCTGCCGAGCATCGCGCCGATGCAATCCTTATACCAGGCCCCCTCGAGCCGGACGGAGCGCCGCATGATGCCGTGCGGGCGCATGTAAAACTCGAGCCTTTCGTTGAGGTTGGGGAATACTTCGTCCGTTTCCTCCATGCGGATGCCGTAATACGAAAGCATTTCGGCGATGGCGTCGCCCGCGCGCCGGTCGTCCGAAGCAAAGCCGCCCGGAACGGCCCTGCCCGTGACCGCGTAGGACAACCTGGCAAAGGCTTCGGCAAATTGCGCGTCGTCGTTTTTCAGGCGCTGCTTTATCTGTTCGTCAAACCAGCTCACCGCCGCCCCCTCCTTCCTATTCGCACATCACGAGCTTCGTATAATAGCCGTTTTTGCGCAGCAGCTCCTCGTGGGTCCCCCGCTCCGCCGCCTCGCCGCGCTCGATCACGACGATCTCGTCGCAGTCGCGTATGGTGGAAAGCCGATGCGCCACGATGATGAGGGAGATGCCCCTCTCCCTTACGGCGCGGGCGACGTTGAACTCCGTTTTGGCGTCGAGCGCGCTCGTGGCCTCGTCCATGATGATGACGGTGGGGTCCTGCGCGAGCACGCGGGCGATCTCCACGCGCTGCCTCTGGCCGCCCGAAAAATCCCTTCCGCCCTCGGTGAGCTTATAGCGGTAGCCGCCCTCGCGCTGCATGATGTCCTCGTGCAACTGCGCGTCGCGCGCGGCGAGTATCATCTCGAAGTCCTCTATGGAGCTGTCCCACATCTTGATGTTGTTGGCGATGGTGTCCTCGAAAAGTATGATCTCCTGATCGACGACCGCCACGGAACCCGTGAGCACCTCCCGCCTGATGGAGGCGAGCGGCTGCCCGTCGAAGAGTATTTCTCCGCTCCACGGCGCGTACAGCCCGGAGATCAGCTTGGACAACGTGGACTTTCCGCAGCCCGACGTGCCGACGAGCGCCACGCTCTTTCCGGGCGCGAGGCTGAGGTTGAAGTTCTTTATGACGGGCTCCGCCAGGCGCGAGTAGCCGAAAGTCAGGTTTTTGATTTCCAGAGCGCCGCTGAGCTTGGCGTATGCATGATCCTCATGATCCCGCGCCGGGGCTTCGGGCGCCAGCATGCGGTCTGCGGGGTATTTCAATACGTCTTCTATGCGCTCCATGCCGGTGCGCATTTCCTGTATGGACTGGCCCGCGGCGATGAATTTGGTCGCAGGCGCCTGAAAGGCGCGCATGAAGCCCTGAAACGCCAAAATCATGCCCACCGTGAAGCTGCCCCGCATGGTGAAGAGCACGCCGAGCATGAGTATGGCCGTGTTCGTCAGCGAGGAGACGAGGCCGGGCACCGCGCCGAGATACTGGTTGAGGCGGGTGAACCTCGCGTTGGCCGTGTTCACGCCGGCCTGATAGCCGGACCATTTTTCAAAATAGCCGTTTTCCGCGCCGCTGGCCTTGATGGTTTCGATCATTTCGATGCCGGAAACGGTGGCGGCGTAAAGCTTGCCCGCGTCCCGCGTCTGCACGCGGGCGATGTTGACGCGCTTGTTTGAAATGAGCCGCGCGACGAGCATGTTGACGGCGATGGAGCCGATTCCCACGAGCGTCAGTATGAGGCTGTAGCGCAGCATAACGCCCAGGTAAAAGACCAGCATCACGAATTCCAGCGCCATGGGCGCGAATTTCCGGACGAGCGTCGCGGCGACGTCCTGGTTCTCGGCCGCCCGCGCGGCGATGTCGCCCGCCATGCGCTGGGAAAAAAACTCCATGGGCAGGCGCAGAACATGCCACAGGAATGTCGCGTTGGCCACGACGGCCAGCTTCCCCTCGATTTTTAAGCTGTATGCGGCGTTGACCGCCTGCGCGACCAGGGAAACGGCGCTCAGGCCCGCCAGCGCGAGCAGGAACGGATAGAGCCACGCGGGGTTTTGCCCCGTCAGCAGCCTGTCTAGGAAAATGCGCGAGAAGGCGGGCTGGATGATCCCGATCAGCGCGCTGATGAGCGCGGTAACGGCGACGAACGCGAGCGCCGCGCCCGCACCGCGCAGCTTCTCCCCGGCGAACGCGAGCACGGAGCGCGGCTTGCCCCCCGGCTCGAACTCCTCCGAAGGCGAAAAGGCCATGCAAACGCCGGTGAACGAGCGGTCGAACTCTTCCATGGATATGCGCGAGGCGCCGCGGGCGGGGTCGTTGATATACGCGTGGTTGCCGCGAAAGCCGCAGAGCACCACGAAATGGTTGAAGTTCCAATGGACGATGCAGGGGAAGCCGCCGCTCTGCTTCAAAGCGCCCGGCTCATACCGGTAGCCCTGCGCCTTGAGCCCGTAGCTGCGGGCGGCCCTCAAAACATTGCGGGCGTTCGAGCCGTCCCGGGATACGCCGCAGTCCGCGCGCACGCGTTCGAGCGGCACCCATTTTCCATAATAGGCCAGCACCATCGCCAAAGACGCGGCACCGCATTCGAGCGCTTCCATCTGCATGACCACCGGCACCTTCGCAACGCCCTTTATCACGGGTCTGACTGCGTTGTCTCGCATCGCGGCACCTCAATTCCACAAAAACGCGATGGGACGGATGCTCTCCAAAATGATCTGCGCCTCGTAGAGGCCGTCCGGCAGGCCGGAGACGCCGAGCTTCACCTCATGGTTCCACTCCCCGGCGCTCAGCCGCGAAAACGTGTAGTCGTCCGGCAGCCCGGCGCGAAGCGCCTGGGCGGATATTGGCAGGGCGGATACCTCCTCGACCGTGCCTCCGGCGTCCCCGAGCCGCACCTCCATGCCAACGGCAAGTTTTTTCGCGGCCCCGTCGTCGACATAGCAAACGGCCGCGCCCCCGCGCACCAGCACGTTGAGGCGCAGCGTGTCGGTGAGGACGCCCAGTGCGGACCACACGAGCACGGCGCACAGAAGCACGGCCAGCGCGGTCAGCACGATCCATACGCTCGGGTTTGTGACCCGTATGTAATCGGTCAGCTGCTCCGGAGACGATATCCGCTCCAGCGAACTTTTGCGAAACAGGCCCTTTTCCATGCGACGCCTCCCGCTCCCGTGCCTACGGGATACCCGATAGTAAATTTTAACAAACCGCGCCCCGGCTGTATATTGTACCAAGGTACGATACGCCGCCGATTCGGAGGTTGAGCGCGGAGCGCGGACATGGTATAATATGTCGACAGTTTCCGACAGCTTCGCGGGGAGTGAAAGCGCTTGTTCGATTCCTCTCTCATCAAAACCAAATACTGTATGCCGCGCGCGAACCCCAACCTGCTCTCGCGCGGAAGGATGCTCCACAAGCTCAACCGCGCGTTCGAGCGGATGCTTACGCTGGTGGTGGCGCCGATGGGCTACGGAAAAACGACGGCGGTCTACGAGTGGGTGGAAAAATCGGGCGTGCGGGCGGCGTGGCTTTCGCTCGACGAAGCCGACAACGACCCCATCTTTTTCTGGAAATATTTTTGCGCGGCGTGCGAGAGCATACTTCCGGGGCTTACGGAGCGCGTCGAATACGCTTTTTCGTCGCAGCAGCTGCTCGAGGCGAACGTCCACATCAACATACTCATCGACGAGCTGGCGCGCCGCGAGGGCAGGGCGGCGCTCGTTCTGGACGATCTGCACGCGATCTCCAACGCGCAGATCTGGAAAGGGCTTTCCCACCTGCTCGCCTACCTTCCCGCAAACGCGCACATGATACTGATCAGCAGGGCCGAGCCCGCGCTGGATCTGAATCCGTTTGAAATACGCTCCCAGCTCCTGCGCGTGGGCGTAAGGGATCTGCGCTTCCGGCAGGACGAGATCGCGGACTTTTACGCAAAGCAGGATTTCGCGTTCGGCGGGGAAACGCTCGAAAGGATCGGCAGCTATACGGAGGGCT
The DNA here is from genome assembly GCA_002069725.1 of Firmicutes bacterium ADurb.Bin248. Lineage (GTDB taxonomy): Bacteria > Bacillota > Clostridia > Christensenellales > CAG-138 > Phil1. The sequence continues at coordinate 17,259 of MWBW01000005.1, forward strand.
GGGCCGCGGCCATGGTGGCCATAGCGGTATCGGCGCGCAACGACCGCGTCAAAAGGGACCCTCTGGGCGGCGCGGCCGGGGCGGACGCCGATATTTACCGCTACCTGATGAACGAGGTCTACGAATCGTATCCGCCCGAGAAAAGGGATTTTCTGCTTAAAATTTCCATATTGGATCACTTGAAAGAGGATGTTTGCGCCGCTGTGACCGGCGAGGACAACGCCGCGCGCTTCTTTGCGGACATGCGAAGGAAAAACGAGTTTCTGACCTCGTTGGGCGACGAGAGCGGCGCGTACCGGCTGCATCCGCTGCTCAAGGGCTTCCTGCTCGAAAAGCTCAGGCTGCGCGATCCCGACGGTTTTTTTGCGCTGCACGCGAAAGCCGCGCTCTGGTACCGGGAACAGGGCATGCTGCCCCTGGCCGTTTCCCATTATTTGCGCGGCGGGCATTACGCGCAGGCTTTCGAGCTCGTCGAAATGCAGCTGGGCAGCTTCGCGAGCAAAAACGAATATGAGACCGCGCGGCTTTGGCTCGAGCAGCTTCCCGAGGAGTACAAGCAAAAAAGCGTCAAGACCGCGGTGTTCTATTCGATGTATCACGCGCAGCGCCGCGCCTTCGGGGCATCCCGCGAATGCCTCGCCCGCGCGCGGGAGCTTTTGGCGCAGGGCCGGGAGGGGGCGGCCGGTTCGCAGGACCGCACCCTGGTCGGCCTCGTGGCGCTCAACCTGCTGCTTCGGGAAGGCTGCGCGGAAGAACTGCGAAGCATGATCCACAGCGGGAGCATACCCGGCGGCGATACGTTCAGGACGGTCGAATATGTGGATCTGAACGATTCGTCCGTCTGCATTTACCGGAGCCCGGTCCGCACCATGATAAAGCTTTACGAAATCGACCGCGACGCGTTCCATAAGCTCCGGGACTATTACAGCATACTGTCCATGCGCAACCCCGGCTTCATGCCTCTGGCGAGCGCGGAATACCTCTATGAAAAAAACAGGACGGACGAAGCCCTTCCCCTGTTTTTGAGCGCGCTTGAAGACGCGCAGCCCTTCGGCTATCCGGGCGTTCTGGTTCCGGCCATGGCCGGCATTTCCCGCATCAAGCGAAGCCGGGACGATATGGCGGGCGCCCACAAGCCGCATTGGAACGACCTGATCGGCGCGCTGAAAACGCGCTGCTTCATAGAAATCGGCAATATGGACCGGGCGGAGAGATGGCTTCGCACCAACAAGTTGAACATATTCAGCGAGATCAACAGAGTCCGCGAATTCGAGCTGATCGTGCTCGCGAGGGTATTGTGGGCGAAGAAGAACGCGAACGACGCGGAAATACTTTTAATGCGGCTTCTGTCGTTTGCCGAGGCGGAAAACCGCCCGCACAGCATGGTTGAAATACTGAACCTGCTATCGATGATCGCTTTCCAGACCGGCAACGCCCGCGCCGCGCTCGAGCATATGGAACGGTCTCTGCGCGTCGGCCTTGCGGAGGGCTATGTGAGAAGCTATCTCGACGAGCAATCGCCCATGCTCGCCGTATTGAGACAGGCGGCGCGCGCGCTCGGGGACGCCGAGGACGGCTCGGCGGAGCTCGGGGAATTCGCCCAATCCCTCGTTTCGGGGATCGAGGCGGAAAAAAGCAGACCCTCCGCCATCGGGGACGCGGCGGACGCCCTGAAGCTCAAAAAGCTGCTGACCGATAAGGAATATAAGGTTCTCGAGCTGCTGTGCGCCGCCTGCTCCAACGAGGAGATCGGCAAAAAGCTGAACATCTCGCAGCGCACGGTGAAGGCGCATACGGGCAACATCTACGGCAAGCTCGGGGTCAGGACCCGCGCACAATGCGTAAAGCTCGTGCACGAGGAGGGTTTCCCGCTGTAAAGGCAATTTTTCTGTTCCAACCGCAAAAACCGCGCGGCATTGTACCTTCGTACGATGCCGCGGCGTTTTTCTTATGCTATTTTTGGAGGAGTATGGCATAAACGGAGGAAACATATCGTGAAAACAGCGAGAAAAACACTGGCGAGTATACTGATCGCTTCATTCATGCTGATGCTGCTGCCCCTGCCCGCGCGGGCGGAGGGCGCGGTTTGCAGGATTGGCGCGGACGATTTTTATACGTTTCAGGCCGCGCTCGACGCGCTCGACGCCATGGGGGGCGGAGAAGCGACCGTCACGCTGCTCAAGGATATCGAATATTCCACGACGACAAGCATCGCCGTCACCGGCAAAACCGTCCATTTCGACCTGAACGGACATAAGCTGGGTGTGACGAACCGCGAAGGCCACGCGCTCACGGTCGGCGCGGGCGGCGTCGTGGATATCACCGCCGATGGAGATAAGGGCGGCACGTTCAGCGTCGCGTCCCTCTACAGCTTCGGATGGGGCGTATATGCCCACGACGGCGGGCAGGCGACCGTGACCAACGCGACGTCGAGCGGGGAGAACGGCGCAGCGGCCGTCGCGGACGGCGGCGGCAGCCGGGTCGTCGTCCAAAACAGCGCCGAGGGGGCCACGGGCGCGTACGCGTTCAACTTTGGCGTCGTGAACGTCAACGGCAACGTCACCAGTTCCTCTGTGGGAGCAAGGGCCGAGGCCGGGGGCGCCGTCACCGTGTACGGCAACGTTTCGGTTGACGGCGCGTGGGCGACGGGCGTATCGGCCGCAGGCCTCGGCTCGCAGGCGGAAGTAAAACGCGACGTGACCGTCGACGGGAGCAATACGACCGGCGTATCCGTGCGCGATGCCGGCAAGGCAACCGTAAGGGGAAACGTGGCCGTCACCGGCCTGAACGCCACGGGCGTCAACGCCATCAATAGCGGTTCGGAGGCATACATAGACGGCGTGATTTCCGTGCCGGAATTCGCGTTCTATATCATACTGAACTCTGATCCCCTGGACGACGGAGACGGCGTGCCGGACGGAAGCTACCTGCGCTATTCCGACGAAGTGAGCAGCGTCTTTGTGACGGCGCCCACGGGGCCTCTGTGCGAGATCGGCTCGACCGGGTATGACATGCTCGCCGCGGCGCTTAAAGTGGCCGTCGAAGACGCGGACGACGGCGCGGTCACGACCATCAAGCTGCTGCGGGACGCCGATTATGACGCCTGCATTCAGGTGAGCGGCAAAACCGTCATATTCGACCTGAACGGGTGTTCGCTCAGCCTGATGAACGAGGCCGGAAACGGGCTGGAAGTCGGCGAAGGCGGCGTCGTGGATATCACGGATACCAGCGCTGAGAAAGACGGCGCGTTCAACGTTGTGGGCGCCGGATACGGCGTGTACGCCCACGACGGCGGGCGGGCGCGCGTGACCATGGCCATAGGTATGACGACGGGCGTATACGCCGCCGACGGAGGCTCCGTCCACGTAAAAGGAAACGTATACGGAAGCGTCATGACCGGCCCGGGCGCCGCAGGCGTCATCGCGGCGGGCGGCGGCACGGTAACGGTGGACGGCATAATCCTCGCGGTAGACGAAGGGGCGGTCTACATCAAACTGGACGAAGCCGCAAAAACCGAGGGCGACGGCGTGCCGGGAACGGGAGCCGACGAGGGCTATCTCGTCTATTCCGACGCGAACGGCAACACCGTACGCGTGGCGACGAAGGCTGTCTGCATGATCGGCATGACCATGTACGAGTCGCTCGACGCCGCGCTCGGCGACGCGGCGGACGGCGAGGAAACGACCGTCAGGCTGCTCAGGAGCATCAATCACAATACCGGAATCGCCGTCGAGGGCAAAACCGTCGTTTTCGACCTGAACGGGTGCGCGCTGAACGTGACGAACACCGAGGGGCACGCCCTCACGGTCGGCCCGGGCGGTATTGTGGATTTCACGGATACCAGCGCCGAGGGGGACGGCGAATTCAACGTCGCGGGCATCGGCTTCGGATTCCATGGCGCGTATGCGCATGACGGCGGCCAGGCGAGAGTGACCCGCGCGGCGGCGAGCGAACCGGCGGGCACGGCCGCCTGTGCGCAGGGCACGGACGGGGAAGGCAACCCCAGCCGGATACGCGTGACGGGCGAGGCAAACCATCCGGCCGGCTTAGGCGCGAGCGCCGCGGGCGGCGGCGAGGTCGTCGTGGACGGCGACGCGCTGTGTTCCGGCGTATACGCGAACGGCTCAGGCAGCAGCGTGGAGATAAAAGGGAACGTGGCCGGCTCGGATGTGGGCGTATACTCCATCTCGGGCGGCAGCGTGACCGTCCGCGGGGACGTCGCCGTATCCGGCGAATACGGCGCGGGCGTAGCCGTTGCGGACGGCGGCACGGCTTTGGTGGAAGGCGACGTGACGATATCCGGCGGGGCCGGCGTAGCGGGCGTGCTTTCGGCGGACGGCGGCACCGCGACCATCAACGGCGTGCTCGCCGTGCCGGCCGGGTGTTCCTATATCATGCTGGTGCGGTACGACCCCGACGTTGAATCATACCTCGTCCCGGGCGACGGCATCCCGGGAACGGGCGAGCGCGCGGGATATCTGGTTTATGCCGACGAAATCAACTTCGTCTACGTACGGGCCCGGGTGAGCGCGGCGCTCAACCCGACGGCCGCGTCGTTCGATAAGAACCCGGCCAAGCAGGCGGATGTGCGCGCGGCCATCACATGGAACAACGCCAAAGCCGTGAAGGATGTGAAGGCGGGCGGTGTATCCATCGGAGCGGCCAACTACAGCGTGAGCGGAAATACGCTCACCGTCAGCAAGGCGTATCTCGCGGCGAAGGCAGCAGGCAGCCTCGTTTTGACCGTGGAATTCAACAAATACGACCCTGCGGAACTGACCGTCGCCATCAGCGACACCACGCCGCCTCTCTCCGCCTATACGCACCGGACGCTCCGCGACGCCGCGACCGGCGTTTCCGTATCCGGCGGCGGCATCCACGAGTCGGCGCAGCTTTCCGTAACGCCCCTCGACGCGAACGCGCTGCCCGGAGCGCTCAGGGAAGCGGCCGCGGGCGGCATGCTGATCGCCGGGTTCGAAGTTTCCCTGATCGGCGGCGACTTCCAGGGCGAGCTCACGATCTCCTTCCCCGTGAACGCGCTGTTTAACGGCCGGCGCGTCGTCGTGCTGCACTATGTCAACGGCCGGACGGAAACCCATTCCGTCCTGGTCGCGAACGGGCGGGCGACGGTCACCGTATACAGCCTTTCGCCCTTCGCGATCCTGCCGGAGATCGGGGCGCCCGAACCGCCCGGCACGGGCGGCTCGGCGGGACGGGGCGGCTTCGCTCTCATCGGCCTCGCGGCGCTTCTGGCGGGCTATGCCGCGCAAAAGCGGCGCAAAGCATAGCGCCCGCGCGGGACAGCAGGGAGGTATTTCAGGTGTACGCCGTTCGCAGCGCGAAGCTTGAGGACATGGGCTTCATCATGGGGCTCGCGGAACAGGAGGGCTGGAATCCCGGCCTGTCGGACGGGGAAAGCTTTTTTTGCGCGGACCCCGAAGGGTTTTTTATCGGAGAACGCGCGGGGGAGCGCGTCGGCTGCATATCCGCCGTCCGTTACGGCGCGTTCGGCTTCATCGGCCTGTATATCGTAAAAGAAGAATATCGGGGCAACGGCTACGGCACGGCGCTGTGGGAACGCGCCCTGGAAAGGCTGCGAAACTGCAACATCGGCCTGGACGGCGTGGCGGCGCAGCAGGAGAACTACAAAAAATCGGGCTTCCGGCTTGCGCACGGGAACCTGCGCTTCAGCGGCGCCCGCCGCGCCTTGCATAATCCCCGCGCAAAACATACCGTTTTCCGAGATCGCCGCCTACGACGCCCGGCATTTCCCTGCGCAAAGGCGCGCTTTCCTTTGGCAATGGCTGCGCATGCCCGACGCCCGCACGCTCTGCTGCCGTCGGGATGGAAAGCTTCGCGGATACGGCACGATCCGCAAATGCGTATCCGGCTACAAAATAGGGCCGCTCTTCGCCGACGCCGAGGGGATCGCCGAAACGCTTTTCCTCAACCTCGCGGACTTTGCCAAAGGGGCGGCCGTTTCCCTCGATATCGCCGAGCCCAACGCGAACGCGCGGGCGCTGTGCGAGCGGTTCGGCATGGCGCGGCAGTTCGAAACGGCCCGCATGTATACGGGAAAGACGCCCGATCCGGACTGGGACGGCGTGTATGGGATCACGACCTTCGAGCTCGGCTGAGAAATAAAAAATGCGCGGTATTGTACTTTGGTACGATGCCGCGCTTTTTTTATTGTGCTAATATTCGAGTACGAATGCTTCCAATCAGGCTCAATCACGATGCGGGTCGAACGGGCCTGTGCGCGGCCCGTATTCCATCAGGAGGAAAACAAGCATGACCATCCAAAAAACGCAAACGGGGACCGAGCTTACCGTGGCCCTTTCCGGAAGGCTCGACACCACCACCGCGCCCCAGCTTGAGGCGGAGCTCAAAAGCTCGCTCGAGGGCGTAACCGCGCTGACGCTGGATTTCAAAGGGCTCGAGTACATCTCCTCCGCGGGCCTTCGGGTGCTCCTGAGCGCGCAGAAGGCGATGCTGCGGCAGGGCAAAATGGTCGTTTGCAACGTCAACGACACCATACTCGAGGTGTTCGAGGTCACGGGCTTTTCGGATGTTCTGACCCTTGCGTGATGGAAACGGAAAAGGCTAGGCCAAGCGCTGGCGCCGCCGCCGGGTCGGAGCGCCTTTTTGTGGACCGGGCGTTCCGGCGGTTTTTTGTTCCGTCGCTCCTCTCCAACCTGGGGCTGGCGCTGGGCGGCATGGCGGATTGCCTCGTGGTGGGCGCGAAGCTCGGGCCGAACGGCCTTTCCGCGATCTCTTTGGGCATACCGGTCTACATGTTTTACAACCTTTTGAGCTACGGGTTCTCCATCGGCGGCTCCATCCACTACGCCGCCCTCATGGGGAGCGGGAGGCCCGAGGCCGCGAACAGGCTGTTCTCCAACGTGCTCCGTTTCCTTGCGGGCGTCTATTTAGTCAGCGCCGCGCTCGGCCTCATGTTTCTGCCCGCGCTTTTGCGCCTGCTCGGGGCCGACCCCGCTTACCCCGAGGTCTACTCCATCGCCGCGCGCTATGTCCGCGCGCAGCTTTTGTGCGTGCCCGTGCTGTTCCTCCAGGGGCCGTTTTACTATTTCGTCCACAGCGACGGCGCGCCCAAGCGCGCCGCGGCGGCGCTCATAACATCCAACGCGGTTGATATCGCGCTCAATTATGTGTTCGTGATCCGCATGAACATGGGGGCCGAGGGCTCCGTGTGGTCCACGGCCGCCGGCGCGGTGTTCTGCCTTGTCCTTTGCGGCGGCCACATCGTAAGAAAGCGCGGGCAGCTCCGGCTTTGCCGCGCGCCGTTCGATCCCGGGGGGCTTTGGCGCTGCATCCGAACGGGCTTCGCCTCGGCGGTTCAGTATGTGTACCAGTTCGTCACGGTGCTGTGCGCCAACACGCTTCTTCTTTCCATAGGCGGACCCATAGGCGTTGCGGTGTTCGACGTGGTCTACAACCTGTCCATGCTCTCCACCGCCGTTGCCGACGGCGTGGGCATGACCGTGCAGCCTATGGTGAGCACCTATCGCGCGGAGCGGGATACGCCCGCGGTCCTTCGCACGATGAAGCTCGCCTTCCTGTACGGCTCCGGCCTTTCGCTTGTGATAACGGCGGGGTTTTATTTGGCCGCGGCGCCGATTTCCGCGTTTTTCGGGCTCAACGGCGAGGCAGGCGGCCTGGGCGCTACCGCGCTTTGCGTTTACGCCGTGAGCATACTTCCCGCCTTTTGGAACCAGCTCGCGGTCTATTACAGGCAGACCACGCTTCGGGAAAAAAACGCGTTCCTGATCCAGACGTTAAGGCTGCTCGCGCTGTTTCTTCTCTTCGCGTTCCCGCTCGCCCGGCTGGGGCTTTTCCGCTTTTGGTGGGCGTTCCCGCTCTCGGAGCTTGCGACGCTTTTGTATGTCTTATCCAGCGCGCGAAAGCGCGTCGGGGCGGACGCCGGGGAGCGGGCGGCGCCGCAGCCGCGAAGCTTCACGGCCTATATCGAAAACGCGGCGCTACTGGGCCCCTCGGTGGAGGAGCTGCAGCGCGCCCTGGAATCGTGGGAATGCACGGTGCAGCAAAGCTATTACGCCACGCTCGTAGTGGAGGAGCTGTGCGCCGCCATTTTGGAGGACGCCGAGCGCAACAGGCGCGGCGACATACTCATCAAGCTCACCATCGTCGCCGACGCGGATGGTTTCACGCTCCATCTGCGGGATAACTCCTTCGAGTTCAACCCCTTCGCGCTGGAGGCCGGAACGGACGGCGAGGGCCCCAACACGCTGGGCATGTCCATCGTCAAAAAGAAGGCGAAGGAATTTTTTTACCGCCGCTATCAGGGCTTCAACACGCTCGTGGTGATCCTCTAAGCGCCGGGCCTTGGGAGGGAAGCATGAAAAAGCAGAAGAATATCCGCGTTTCTCTGGGCCTGAAAACGGCGCTCGGCATATTGTTCATCGCGGCTGTGCTCAGCGGCGTGGCGGTTGTGTTCGGCTACCAGACCTATAAGACGGCGCTCGAGGAGCAATTGATCGGCACGGCCTACAACCTTGCGCAGACCATCGCCTCCGAGGTGGACGCGGATTCCATAGACCGGTATCTCGCCGGCGGCGTTGCGGACGAGGCGTATTTTGAAACGCGCGAACACCTGCTCAACATCCAGCAAAGCAACGACATCGTCTACGCCGTGGTGGTGAAGCCCACGGAGGAAGGCTTCTATTACATTTACGATACCGATCAGAGCGACGAGGCGTTCCAACTGGGCGATTTTCAGGCGTTTTATCCGGGGGATTTCCTTGACAACAAGGCGAATTTCCTCGCGGGCAATCCCATAGCGCCCATCGTGACCAACTACGAATTCGGCTGGCTCGTTTCCGCGCTGGTGCCCGTCGTCGACGACGGCGGCGCAATGCGCGGCTATGTGGACGTGGATCTTTCCATGAACGGGATCAAGGCCATGGAGCAGGACTTTCTCACCAAGCTCGCCGCGATTTTGATCGGCCTGACGCTGCTTTTAGCCGCGGGGCTCCTTTTCGCGACGCACAGGATCATGGTCGTCCCCATCAACCGCCTCGCCGCGGCGACGGGCGACTTCGTGCGGCGGCGCGAGCGGGAGGACGGCCCGCGCGGCGTGCTGGAGCTTCCGGGTCTCGATACCAAGGATGAGCTCGGCCATCTTTACCGTTCCATCCGGCGCATGGAACAGGATATTTACGCCTACATAGACGACCTCACCGCCGTCACCGCCGAAAAGGAGCGCATCGGCGCGGAGCTCGACGTCGCCAGGAACATACAGGCGAGCATGCTGCCCTGCATCTTCCCGCCCTTTCCGGAGAGGCCCGAGCTCGACATCTACGCCTCCATGGCGCCCGCCAAGGAGGTCGGAGGCGATTTTTACGACTTCTTCCTCATCGACGACGACCGCCTCGCCATCGTCATGGCGGACGTGTCCGGCAAGGGCGTTCCCGCCGCGCTGTTCATGGTGATCGCAAAGACCCTGATCAAAAACAGCGTCCAGGCGGGCCTTTCCCCCAAGGCGGTGCTGCGCAGGGTCAACGGCCAGCTTTGCGAAAACAACGATGCGCAGATGTTCGTAACCGTATGGCTCGGCATACTCGATATCTCCACGGGCAGGCTCACCTGCGCCAACGCCGGGCACGAGTACCCCGCGATCAGGCGCGCGGGCGGCGATTTCGAGCTGATCAGGGATAAGCACGACTTCGTGCTGGGCGGCATGGAGAGCGCGCGCTACGGCGAATACGAGCTTTTTCTCGCCCCCGGCGACAGGCTTTTCCTCTATACCGACGGCGTGACCGAGGCGACCGACGCCCATAACGGGCTTTACGGAGCGGCCCGCATGCTATCGGCGCTCAACCGCGGCAAGGACGGCGGCTGCGAGGCGCTTTTGCGCCGGGTCAAGGAGGATATCGACGCGTTCGCGGGCAGCGCGCCCCAGTTTGACGACATCACCATGCTTGGTCTCGAGCTTCGGGCGCAGCCCGGCCGGAGCATGAAAAAGCTCAGGCTCAAGCCCTCCGTGGAGGCCATCGGCGAGGCGACCGCCTTCGCGGAGCGGGAGCTTGCGGCCGCCGGCGCCGCAGCGAAAACCGTCGCGCAGGTGAATGTCGCCGTCGACGAGATACTCTCCAACATCGCCCGCTACTCGGGCGCGACGGAGGTCACCGTGGGCGTTCTCGCGCAGGGCGGAGCCGTCACGCTTCGCTTTGCCGACAACGGGCGGCGCTACGACCCCACGCAAAAGGCCGCCCCCGACATCCGCCTTCCCGCCGGGGAGCGGGATGCGGGGGGACTGGGCATCTTCATGGTGAAAAAGACCATGGACGGCATGGCGTACGAGTACAGGGACGGCCTGAACATATTGACGCTCACAAAAAACCTCGGATAAAAAAAGCATCAGATTGCGGTTCCCCGCGGCTCGCAGGGGGAAGAAAGGGATTGCCATGAGAGACAGAAGCAGGAGGATAGGCGCGCTCGTTCTGGCGGCGCTTGTTCTAAGCGGCATTTTAAGCGGCTGCGGCGCGGCGGGCGGAGCAAAGGAAGCTCCCGCTTCCCCGCGCCCGAGCGTGGAAACGGCGCGCATCGGCGTGATGGTGGGCTCCGCGACCGAGCCGTTGGCCGAGGAGCTTTACCCGAACGCGCAGATCCAAAGGTTCAACAACTTTGTGGACAGCGCCGCGGCGCTCGAAGCGGGCAAGCTCGACTATGCCATGATGAGCTATTCAAACGCCCTGCGCTTCGTGCAAAGCAACAAGGATATGGAGATCGCCTCGGATTTTCTCACCGACGACGAGATGTGCCTGGGCGTCGCCAAAACGAATCCCGAGCTTTATGAAAAGGTCGCGGCGGAGGTCGACAGGCTCCTCGCGGACGGTTCCGTGGACGAGATGATCGCGCGCTGGATCAGGCCCGACGCAAGCCCTTACCCGAGCGTGGAATTGCCCATGCTCGCCGGCGCGCCTGCGGTGAAGGTGGCCATCGTTTCCTCCCGCGAGCCCACGAGCTTCCTTTTGAACGGGCAATACGCGGGGCTCGACGTGGAGTTGATCTGCACGGCGCTCTTCAATTTGGGCTACCGCCCGGAATTTCTCGACATGGAGTTTGCCGCGGTGCCGGCCGCCATAGAAAGCGGCAAGGCGGATATGACGCTCGGCATGTACAACACCCCCGAGCGCGCCGAAAAAATACTGTTTACCGCGCCCTATTTCCCCAACCCGCAGGTGCTTCTCGCCATGAAAGAGGGAGGTTCGGCCGCCGGCGCGGGCGAGGGCCGCCCGGATGTGGAAACCGCGCGCATCAGCGTGATGGTGGGCTCCACCAACGAGCAGTACGCCGAAACCCATTTCCCGAACGCGGAGCTGCAGAGGTTCAACAACTATGTGGACAGCACCGCCGCGCTCGCGGCCGGCAAGGTCGACTACAGCATGATGGACTACATCAGCGCGCTTCGCTTCGCGAGATACGACGCAAGGCTGGAGATCGTATCGGGCTTTCTGACCGACGAGAAGATGTGCCTGGGCGTCGCCAAAGCCAACCCGGAGCTTTTTGAGAAGGTCGCCGCGGAGCTTGACCGGCTCATAGAGGACGGCACCATGGCGGATATGCTCGCGCGCTGGATCAGGCCCGACGGAAGCGGCTACGAGCCCAAAGAGGCGCCCGTTCTGGACGGCGCGCCCGTCGTCAAAGTGGCGCTCGTCTCCTCGCGCGAGCCGCAGGTGTTTGTGGTGAACGGAGAATACGCGGGGCTCGACATAGAGCTGATCGACACCGTGCTCTACAACCTCGGCTACCGCGCCGAATATCTCGACATGGAGTTCGCCGCCATACCCGCCGCCATAGAAAGCGGCAAGGCGGACATGACGCTTGGCATGTACTCCACCCCCGAGCGCGCCGAAAAGATCCTTTTTACCACGCCCTACTTATCGAATCCGCAGGTGCTCCTTGCCATGAAAAAGGGCGGCGGAGCCGTTGAGGTAAGCGAGGGCCGCCCCGCGGTCGAAACCTCGCGCATCAGCGTGATGGTGGGCGCCACCAACGAGCAGTACGCCGAGACGCATTTTCCGGACGCGGACGTGCAGCGCTTCAACAATTATGTGGACAGCACCGCCGCGCTCCTGGCGGGGAAGCTCGACTACAGCATGATGGATTACGTCAGCGCCCTTCGCTTTATCAAATACAACGGGGAACTGGAGATCGCCTCGGATTTTCTGACCGACGAGAGGATGTGCCTCGGCGTGGGCAAGGATTACCCCGAGCTTTATGAAAAGGTCTCCGCGGAGCTCGACAGGCTCATCGCAAACGGCACCGTGGAGGATATGCTCGCGCGCTGGATCAAGCCCGACGGCAGCGACTACGAGCCCAAAGAGGTGCCCGTTCTGGAAGGCGCGCCCGTGGTCAAAGTGGCGATCGCCTCCTCGCGCGAGCCGCAGGATTTCGTGCTCAACGGAGAATACGCGGGGCTCGACGTGGAGCTGATCGGCACCGTGCTCTACAACCTCGGCTACCGCCCCGAGTTCCTCGATATGGAGTTTGCCGCCGTGTCCGCCGCCATAGAAAGCGGCAGGGCACAGATGACGCTGGGCATGTACTACACCGCCGAACGCGCCGAAAAGATTCTTTTTACCAATCCCTTCTTTTCAAATCCGCAGGTGCTTATCGCCCGCAAGACGAACGTCGAGGCGGGCCTCGAATACAACGCGCTCGCCGAGCTCAGCGGCAAGCCCGTCGCCGCGCTGACGGGCACGATATTCGATCAGATCGTTCTTGGCGTGATTCCCGAGGCGCAGCTCCTGTACTTCAACAGCAGCGCCGACGAGCTGGCCGCGCTCAAAAACGGCAAGGTGGACGGCGTGCCGTTCGACGAGCCGGTGGCGCGGCTGGCGGTCGCGATCAACCCGGAGCTCGGCATACTGCCGGAGCTTGTGGCCGAGGACCATTACGGCATATCGCTCGTGAAGGACAGCCCGTTCACGGCGCAGGTGAACGCCGCGCTCGCCGCGATGCGGCAGGACGGCACCATGCAGGCCATGGTCGATAAATGGATGGGCGCGGACGACGCCTTAAAAACGCTGCCCGAGCTTGAAAACGCCGGTGAAAACGGCGTGCTCCGCGTGGTCTGCTACACGGGGACCGAGCCCATGTGCTACATGAAAGACGGGGAGATCGTCGGCTACGACGTGGAGCTGATCCTGCGCGTCGCCCAGACGCTCGGCATGAAAGCGGAGTTCATCTCCGCGGAGTTCGGTTCCATGATCCCGATGCTCCAAAGCGGCAAAGCCGACCTCGCGGCGGGCTGCATGTCCATCACGGACGAGCGCAAGCAGCAGGTGGATATGAGCGACGCCTATTACGACGGCGGCGTCTACATCGTGGTGCGTAAGGCGTCGGCAGCCTCGGCGGGCGTTGAGAAGGAGAGCTTCTTCACGGGCATCGCGGCAAGCTTCGAGCGCACGTTCCTCACCGAAAACCGCTGGGAGCTGGTGGTCGAAGGGCTCGGGGTCACGGTGCTGCTGGCGGTCTGTTCGGGCGCGCTGGGCACAGTGGCGGGCTTTGGCATATGCATGCTCCGGCGCGGGAGAAGCCGCGCTGGGCATCGGAAATCCGCGGTCTTCATCCGCGTCATACAGGGCACGCCCATCGTGGTGCTCCTGATGATACTCTACTACATCATCTTCGGCAAGGTGGATGTCGCCGCCGTGCTCGTGGCCATACTGGGCTTTTCCCTCAACTTCGGCGCGTATGTGTCCGAAATGATGCGCGCGGGCATCGAGGCCGTGGACAAGGGCCAGATCGAGGCCGCGCGCGCGCTCGGCTTCACCAAAGCGCGGACCTTCTGGAAGATCACCTTCCCGCAGGCGGCGCGGCACTTCCTGCCTGTGTATAAGGGCGAGTTCATCTCCATGGTGAAGATGACCTCCGTGGTGGGCTACATCGCCATCCAGGATTTGACCAAGGTGTCCGACATCATCAGAAGCCGTACGCTCGAGGCGTTTTTCCCGCTGCTCGCCACGGCGTTTATGTATTTCCTCGTGGCGAACGTGCTTACGCTTCTGCTCTCGCGCGTCGAAATCAAACTCGATCCCAAGCGCCGCAAACGCGTTATGAAAGGAGTGGTGGTGCAATGATCTCCATCAAGCATTTGAAAAAGGAATACGCCGGCGTGACGCCGCTGAGCGACGTCAGCGTCGAGGTCGAAAAAGGGGAAGTCATTTCCGTCATAGGCCCCTCGGGCACGGGAAAGTCCACGCTCCTGCGCTGTCTGAACCTGCTTGAAACGCCCACCGCGGGCGAGATCTGGGTGAAAGGGGAAAACATCACCGCCAAGGGCGCGGATATCTCCGCCGTGCGCCGCAGGATGGGCATGGTGTTCCAGTCCTTCAACCTGTTCTCCCACCTGACGGTCATCGAAAACATCACGCTCGCCCCCGTGGACCTGCTCAAGCTATCGCGGCAGGAAGCGTATGACGAGGGCATGCGCCTGCTCGAGACAGTGGGCCTCGCGGAAAAGGCGTTCAACTACCCCGACGAGCTTTCCGGCGGGCAGAAGCAGCGCGTGGCCATCGCCCGCGCGCTGGCCATGCGGCCGGAGATCATACTCTTCGACGAGCCGACCAGCGCGCTCGACCCGACGATGGTCGGCGAAGTGCTCTCGGTCATCCGCGCCCTCGCCCGCGAGGGGCTCACGATGATGATCGTCACCCACGAAATGAAGTTCGCGCGCGACGTATCCACCCGCGTGCTCTACATGGATATGGGCGGCATCTACGAGGACGGCTCCCCCGAGCAGATTTTCGACCGCCCGCAGCGCGAGCGCACGCGCGCGTTCGTCCGCCGCCTCAAGACGCTTGAAAAGCAGATCGCCTCGCCCACCTTCGACTTCATCGAGATGTGCACGGCCATCGAGGAGTTCGGCAGGAAGCAGCTGCTCGCGCAGCGGCAGATCAACAACCTGCAGCTCGCGTTCGAGGAGCTGTGCGTGCAGACGCTTTTGAAGTGGGGCACGCCGGTGTTCCCCATGCGCTTTACGGCCTCGGTTTCGGAGCTCGACGGCGCGTGCGAGGCCGTGGTTTCCTACGGCGGCCCCGAATACAACCCGTTCGCAACGCAGGCGGACGATCTTTCAATCAAGCTCGTAAGCCGGTTTTTCAAGGGCCACCGCTACAGCGCGCAGGATGGGAACAGCATCGCGCTGGCGCTGTAAAGGGGAGCGCGGGCTTCGCCGCGGCAACGGGGCGCCTTCGCCGACCTGGTCCGGAGGCTGCCCTGACCGGTAAAACGGGAAAGCCCGCGCCGCATGCGCCCGAACCCGTTCGGTGGCAACGCTTTTCCTCCCTTGAGTTCCCCGCCCGCCGGTGGTACCATGACTGTATCAAGCGAATCGGAGCGGCTTATGATGACACTTCGCGGATCCTCCGCGACGGTTTTACGGGTCAGGCGCGCGCTCATCGGGAGCGGGGCGGGCAAAGCATGAGGATAATCGTCTGCGTCAAGCAGGTCCCTCTGAACAACGACGTGCGGGTCGATCCCGAGACCGGCGTGCTGCTGCGCTCCTCGGCGAGCGCCAAGCTGAACCCCTACGATCTTTTCGCGCTTGAAGCGGCGCTTCGCCTGAAAACGCCGGGGGACACCGTGGCCGCGCTGACCATGGGCCCGCCCGCCGCGCGCGAAGCGCTGCTCGAGTGCGTTTTTATGGGCGCGGACTCGGGCGTGCTCGTGACGGACCGCGCGTTCGCGGGCAGCGACGTGCTCGCCACGGGATACGCGCTTTCCCAGGCGATCGCCCCGCTCGCGCCCGGTCTGATCCTGTGCGGACGGCAGACCACGGACGGGGACACCGCGCAGGTGGGCGCGGAGCTTTCGGAATTCCTCGGTATCCCCTGCGCCGCGAACGTGTCGACGATCCTCGGCCGGGAGGCCGGCGGCATCCGCGTGCTCTGCAGCCTCGGGGATTTCGAGCAGGAGCTGTTCCTGCGCTTCCCCTGCCTGATCGCGGTAGAAAAGGATATCCATACGCCGCGCCTGCCCTCGTTCAAGCGGCGGCGCGCGATCACGGAACCCGACATCGCGGTACTGACGCTCGCGGATCTCGCGGACAAAGACGCCGCGCACTACGGGCTTTCCGGCTCGCCCACGCAGGTGGAGCGCACGTTCGCGCCCGCGCGCGAGGTGAAAAGCGTGCGTTTTGGCGAGGGGGACGGAGCGGAGGGCATATTCGTGATGCTGACGGAGAACAAGTTCATCTGATATGGCAAGGTTGGAGATCGATCAGCTAAAGGCCAGGGAGTTCGGCGCGCGGCGCCTGATCGCGCTGTGCCCGTTCCATGCGCTCGAGGAAACGGAAGAAGGCGCGATCGCCCTCAACGCGGCCTGCAGGATGTGCGGCCTGTGCGTGAAGAACGGGAACGGCGCCGCCCTGCTCGTCGAGGATCAGGCGCCCGAAGCGGACGATGAGGCGTGGCGCGGAATCGCCGTGTTCGCGCAGGTCGTGTGCGGCAAGCTGCATCCCGTGGCGCTCGAGCTTCTGGGCGAAGCACGCCGCCTCGCGGATAAATCGGGGCAGCAGGTCTATTCGCTCGTCATCGGCGACGGGCTGGAGGATGCCGTAGCGAGGCTCCGCTTCGCGGGCGCGGATGAAATCCATGTATACGAGGGCCCCGCGTTCCGGGATTTCCTCGTGGAGCGCTACGCCGCCGCCTTCGCGGACTTCATCGGGAGCGTCCGTCCGGACAGCGTGCTCGCGGGTTCCACGAACCTGGGGCGCGTGCTCGCGCCGCGCGTGGCCGCGCGCCTGAAAACGGGGCTTACGGCGGACTGCACCATGCTCGACATGCGCGAAAACGGCCGGCTCATCCAGATCCGGCCCGCTTTCGGCGGCAACGTCATGGCGCAGATCGTCACCAAAAGCGCGCGCCCGCAGTTCTGCACCGTGCGCTTTAGGATTTTTTCCGCGCTGGAGAGCGCGTATCCCCCGGCGCGGGTCGTTTACAGGGATATTTCCGCCCTGGAGCTCGAAGCGCGCGCCGAGAGCGTCGCCGTCCGCCCGCGCGGTGTTGCGGACGATCTTTCGCAGGCGGACGCGGTCGTCGCCGTGGGGCGCGGCGTGCTTCGCGCCGACATGCCCCTCGTCGAGGCGTTCGCCCGGCGGCTCGGGGCCTCGCTCGGCTGCACGCGCCCGCTCGTGGAGGAGAAACGCTTCGACGCGCGCCGCCAGATCGGCCTTTCCGGCCGCACGGTGCGCCCGCGCCTGATCATCGCGCTGGGCGTCTCCGGCTCGGTTCAGTTCGCGGCGGGCATGCAGGGCAGCGAGCGCATCGTCGCGATCAACACGGACGAAAACGCGCCCATATTCGGCATCGCGCACGTTTCGGTCGTCGGGGATTACCGGCGCGTGCTGCCGGAGCTTCTCAGGCGCATGGAGGAGAGGGTATGAGTTATTCCGAACTCAACGCCGGGGATCTCGCGTTCCTCGAAGGGCTGCTCACGCCCGCGCGGCTGCTTGCGGGCGAGGCGGTCGGCGAGGACTACTGCCACGACGAAATGAACGGCGTATCCGCGCGCCCCGGCGCGGTGTGCTTCGCGCAAAGCGTTGAGGAGATTTCCGCCGTCATGCGCCACGCATACCGGCGCGAGCTGCCCGTGGTCGTGCGCGGCAGCGGCAGCGGCCTGGTCGGAGGCGCGGTCGCGCTCTGCGGCGGCATCATGATCGTTACGACCGGCATGAACCGCATACTCGAGCTCGACCTGGAAAACCTCACGCTCACGGTGGAACCGGGCGTGCTGCTCATGGACATCGTGAAGTATCTCGATCCCCTCGGCCTGTTCTATCCGCCCGATCCCGGCGAAAAATCCGCGACGATCGGCGGCAACATCGCCACCAACGCCGGCGGCATGCGCGCCGTGAAATACGGCGTCACGCGCGACTATATCCGCGCGCTCACCTGCGTGCTGCCCGACGGCGAGGTGATAAGGCTGGGCGGCAAAACCGTCAAGACGAGCAGCGGCTACGACCTCAAGGATCTGGTCTGCGGCAGCGAAGGCACGCTCGCCGTCGTCGCGCAGGCGGTGCTCAAACTCCTGCCCAAGCCGCGGCATACGGTGAGCCTGCTCGTGCCCTATGCGGATTATGAAACGGCCATCGCGAGCGTCCCGAGGATCGTCGCCTCCCGCGCCACGCCTACGGCCGTGGAGTTCATGGAGCGCCGGGCGATACTCATGGCGCAGGAATATTTGAAGAAGGGCTTCCCCGATACGGATTATCCCGCCTACCTGCTCATGACGTTCGACGGCTCCACAAAGGCGCAGGTTTGCGCGGATTACGAGGCGGCGGCATCGTTGTGCCTGGATGAGCTCGGCGCCGAGGATGTGTTCGTGATCGACACCGAGGAGCGCTACGATATGGTGTGGTCCGCGCGCGGCGTGCTGCTCGAGGCCATCAAGGCGTCCACCGGCGAAATGGACGAGTGCGACGTCGTGGTGCCGCGCAGCAGCGTCGCGGAGCTTCTCGCTTTCGCCGCGGCGCTCTCGGAAAAGCACGGCCTCCGCATGCCGAGCTTCGGGCACGCGGGGGACGGCAACATGCACATTTACCTCTGCCGCGACGAACTCGACCGCGCGGAATTTGAACGGAGAAAAGGGCTCGTGTTCGACGAGCTGTATGAAAAAGCCCGCGCGCTCGGCGGGCAGGTTTCGGGGGAGCACGGCATCGGCTGCGCCAAGCGCCCGTACCTCATGCGAAGCCTCGGCCGCGAATATGCGCTGATGCGGGGCATCAAGCGCGTTTTCGACGAAAAGAACATACTCAACCCGGGCAAGGTCATCTGAGCCGCTGCTCGTTTGTGAAAAATCCTTCCCACGGATCGCCGCCCTCGATCCTTTGCAGCGCGTCCCGCATGCCTACGCCGTCGGGGGCGACGGCATCGAGCTCCTCCCACGTTATGGGCATGGACACCCGCGCCCCCGCGCGCGCGCGGATCGAATAAGGCGCGACGCTCGTCGCGCCCCTGCCGTTGCGGATCCAGTCTATGAAGATCCTGCCCCGTCGCCTGGCCTTGCGGACGTTGGCCGTATAGCGCTCGGGCCACTTCCCCTCCATGACCTCGGCGACGCGCCGCGCGAAATCGTGGAACGCCTCCCATGGGGCGGCGGGCCGGAGCGGCACGACCACGTGGTATCCCTTGCCGCCGCTGGTCTTGAGATACGAGACGAGCGAAAGCTCCAGGAGAAGCTCGCGGATGTCCCGCGCGCCCCGGCGCACCCTCTCAAGCTCCATGCCCTCGTCCGGATCGAGGTCGAACACCATCATGTCGGGCGCGTCGATGTTTTCCACGCGGCTTCCCCAGGCGTGGAACTCCAGCGTGCCCATCTGCGCCTCGTAGAGGAGCCCTTGCGTGTTCTCGATATAGAAGTATTCCTCCGTTTCCCCCTCGCCGTCGGTCACGGGCAAGGTGACGACGCCCTTGCTGCCCGGCCCCGGATGCTTCTTGTAGAAGCATGCCTCCGATATCCCCTTTGGGCAGCGCACGATCGAGAGGACCCTGTGGCTCACGTACGGCAGCATGCGTCCGGACACCCGCTCGTAATAGCGGACCACATCCGCTTTTGTGACCGGCGGATCGTCGAAGATCACCTTGTCCGGGCTGGTGACCCGGATCCCCCCGATGACGATGCTCCCGCTTTCCATGGTTTCCTCCTTTTTTTCGGCGGCCGTCCGGGGCTCCGCCCCGCCGTATGCGCTTTCCCTTTTGACGTCACCCGGATCTTTATCCGTCCTCAGGCCCTTGTAGCTCGCCTGCCTTAAAAGGTTCTCCCGCGTCCACTCGGCGAATCTGATTTCCGCAACAAGCTCGGGCGCGAGCCAGAAGGTCTTTTCGCGCGCCCGGGGTTCGGGCGCGTCGGCAAAGGGCGGCACGGCGGCTTCCAGCCCTTCGAATTTTTCCGAAAGTTCCTCCATGTCGGCACGGCTCAGCCCCGTGCCCGCGCGCCCCGCGTAGACCAGTTTCCCGTCCTCGTAGACGCCCAGCAGCAGCGCGCTGATGCCTTCCGCCTTCTTTTCGGTCCGCGTGTAGCCGCCGACGACGAACTCCTGCCGCCTGCCGCATTTGAGCTTGATCCAGTCGCCGTTGCGCGTGCCGCTGTAAACGGAACCGGCCCGCTTGCCCACGATCCCCTCGGCGCCCGTCTCGCAGGCCGCGGCGAGGCTCTCCTTCCCGGCGCCCATGACGTGCCGGCTGTAATGGAGGCCGTCCGGCGCGTTTGCCAGCAGCGCTTCGAGCTTTTGCTTGCGCTCGATCAGGGGGCGGCCCCGCAGGTCCTCTCCATCGAGCGCGAGCAGGTCGAAAACGATGTAGGTCAAACGCCGGCCCGCGGGGTTTTTCATGTAGGTCTGCAACGCCTGAAAGTCCGTTTTGCCCGACGCGTCCGCGACGACCATCTCCCCGTCGAGCACCATGGCCCTGCCGGCGGCGAGATCGGACAGCGCGCGGGCGATATCCCGGAACCGGCCCGTATAGTCGTTGCCGTTGCGCGTGAGAAGGCGCGCGCCGCTGCCCTCGACGAAGGCGAGTATCCTGTATCCGTCGTATTTGAGCTCGTAGAGCCAGTCCCCGTCCTCGGGAAGCGCGTGAACCGGCGCGGCGAGTTGCGCATCCGCCCGGTCGAAGGGATTGCGTGCGACCTTCGCGTCTTCCCCTTGCTCGATCTCCCGCATGGTGCGCCCGGTCCGCACGCTCGTATCGAACTGCGCGATGTCCGCGCCGGTTTTCGCGTACCCGTCCTTTTCCTTGATGAGCAGCCAGTTCTCCGCCGCTTCGGCCTTCTCCCCCTCCCTGGGTTTGAGCCGCACCAGCGCCCATCTGCCCTTGAGCCTCGCGCCTTTGAGGGCGAACTTGAGCGATCCCTTTCGAAGCCCTTCATCCACATCCGAATACGGTTCCCACCAGCCTTCGTCCCAGAGCATGACGGTTCCGCCGCCGTACTCCCCCCTGGGGATCGTCCCCTCGAAGTCGCGGTAGCCGAGCGGATGGTCCTCCACATGTACGGCGAGGCGCTTATCCCTCGTGTCGAAGGAAGGGCCCCTGGGCACGGCCCAGCTCAGGAGCGCCCCGTCCCATTCGAGGCGGAAGTCGTAGTGCTCGCGGCGGGCCATGTGGCGCTGTACGACGAAGCGAAAGCCTTCCCCGGAGGCCTCCGCCCCGCCCTCCGGCTCCGGGGTCCTGTCGAAGTCCCTTTTCCGGTTGTACGCCGAAAGCTTTTGGGGCATGGCTTACGCCGTCTCCTTCTCCTTTTTCGCCTTCTCGACGCTCGCCTTGAGCGCTTCCATAAGGTCGATCACCTTGCCCGGCCCTTCGCCCGCCGGGGCGACGACCTCGCGGCCCGAGATCTTCGTTTCGATGAGCGCGCGCAGCTTCACCTGGTATTCGTCCCTGTACTTGGCGGGGTCGAAGGGCGTGTCCATGGAGCCGATCAGGGCCTTTGCCATGTTCAGCTCCTGCTCGGATACCTCGGGCCTCGCGTACGGCTTCTGGAGCTCGCGTATGTCGTCGGCGTAGAACATCGTGGAAATCAGCACGCCGTCCTCGCGCGGGATGATCGCCATCAACGTATCCTTCGTGCCCATGACGGTTTTGCCTATGGCGATCTTCCCCTCGGCCATCAGCGCGGCGCGCAGCAGCTCGAATGCCTTTTCGCCGCCCGGCTCGGGCGCGGCCTGATAGGTCTTGTCGTAGTAAACCGGGGAAATCTGGTTCAACTGGGCGAAGTGGAGTATCTGGATGGACTTTTCCTTTTCCGTTTTGATCTTCTCGATTTCTTCGTCCGTGACGACGACGTATTTGTCCTCGTCGTACTCGAAGCCCTTGACGATGTCCTGCGAGCCGATCTCCTTGCCGCAGTGGGCGCAGGTTTTTTTGTAGCGGACGCGGGAGTTGTCCTCCTTATGAAGCTGGTTGAAATGGATGTCGTTGTCCTGCGTGGCCGTGTACAGCGCGACGGGAATCGCGACCATGCCGAACGTGATGACCGATTTGCGTGATACCATGATGATTTACCTCCGGGTTTAGTGTGTCCGAACGGATGCCGCGTATCCCGTCCGGATATAAAGCGTACGGCGAACAGCGCGCCTGATTTCGCGGCGGCGATCGCAAACCATCCCCCGCCACGGAATTCCGCGCTCGCGTACGCAAAATACGGCGCCGCTTATGCGGACAATCGCGCGGCCAAGTTTCAAAACAGATGCATACAAATGCCGTTGATACATATTATTACTTCAAAAGAAAATACCGCACGGATTCCGATCGCCCGCATCGCCCTTTATCGGAACGGAGGTTGGCCTGAATGAAAAATCGTCGAGCATGCTTCGCCGAGCGACGGCCGATCTACGATATGGGTCCGCTTCCGGATTTGAGGGAGTTGATGCGCAGGGCGTTGTCGGTAAACGGCGAAAAACCGGTCCTGCGCGAGACGAGGGACGGCGAAATCGTCCGTTATTCCTGCAAGAACATCATCGACGACGTAAACGCGCTGGGCACGGCGCTGATCGATTACGGCTTTGCGGACGCCCATATCGCCCTGGTCGGGGAAAACTCTTATCTTTGGCTGATTTCCTACATGGCGGTGGTATGCGGCGTGGGCGTTATCGTTCCCCTGGATAAGGAGCTGACCGACGGCGACCTGAACATGCTCGCGCTCAAGGGCGACGCGCGCGCGCTGATATACGCCGGGCCTTACCGTGGCGCGGCCGGGCTGCTCGAGCGCGCCCGGGTAAGGGGCTTCGCCGTCGAGCCGCTTTGCGGCGCGGACGACGCCGATACCTTGCCCGGCATGATCCGGCGCGGCAGGGAGCTGCTCGGCCGCGGCGACCGCCGTTATCTGGACCGGCCGATCGATCGGGATAAAGCCGCGGCAATCCTCTTCACATCCGGGACAACCGGTGCGAACAAGGGCGTCATGCTCAGCCACAAAAACATCTGCGCGAACATCGACAACATACTTAAAGTTACGCCCTGCGAACCCAAATCGATCTCCATGCTGCCCTTTCACCATACGATCGAGCTGAATTGCCATGTGCTGCCCGGTATTCTGTGCGGCATGGACATATACATATGCGCGAGCCTCAGGGGTCTTATGGACACGATGAAGCTGGCGAAACCCGGCATGTCGGTCGTCGTGCCCCTTTTTCTGGAAACGATTTATAAAACGATTTGGGCGGAAGCCAAAAGGCAGAACCGCGCCGGAGATCTGCGCGCCGCCTTGAAGATATCCAACACGCTGCTTATGATAGGCATCGACATACGCCATGTGCTGTTCCGGCAGCTCAAAGAAAATCTCGGCGGCAAACTCGACCTGGTCATCTGCGGCGGCGCGGCGGTCGATCCCGAAGCGGTACGCGGGCTTTACGGCCTGGGCATCGACGTGATCACGGCTTACGGGCTGACCGAGTGCTCCCCCGTCGTCTCCATGAACCTGAAAGCGCACAGGCATCCCGAAGCCGTAGGCAAACCGTTTGACACGCTGCAGGTGACGATCAGCCGGCCGGACGGAAAAGGCGTCGGCGAAATCTACGTCAAAGGCGACACGGTCATGCTCGGCTATTATCAGGACGAAGCGGCCACGGCCGCGACCTTCGACGGCCCATGGCTGAAAACCGGCGACTACGGCAAGCTCACGGGCCGCAAATTGCTTACGGTGACCGGCAGAAAAAAGAACCTGATCGTGCTGAACAACGGCAAGAACGTCCACCCGGAGGAAATTGAGGCGACGATCATCCGGCAGCTGCCTTACGTCAAGGAAGCGCTGGTCTATTCCTATCATTATATCGTAAAAGAAACGCTCATGCAGACCATCGCCGCCGCGCTGAACATCGAGGTCGAGGAGTATTTCGGTAAAATGGACATGGAGAACGTGGAAAAGCTGGTTGCCGAGGATATCCGCCGGATCAACAGGCTCCTGCCCGGATACAAGCAGATGCACCAGCTGTTCATCACGCGGGAGGATTTTCTGCACACGACGACCAAAAAGATCGTCCGCCACAAGGTGATCGACGAACAGAACAAATCTTTCGGAGCGGGAATCATCATTTAAATAGAAAAGGAAGGTTGCTTTATGTTCGAACGGCTGCTTGCCATACTCGCCGAATACGTGGCGCTGGACCCGCGTGAAATCACGCCCGAAACCGATCTTAGAACGGACCTGGGGTTGAACTCGCTTGAGTTCATCCATCTGATAACGGTTCTGGAGAGCGAGTTCCATGTGGCGATACCCGACCGGGACGCGATCCATTTCCAGGTGATCGGCGACGTTGCGGCATATCTGGAAAAAGAAACGGCCGGACGCTGAGATCCCGTACGTTTTACCGGCCGCCCCGGTCGGGCGGGTTTTATCGAATGGTTTTCTCTGCGGCGGCCCGCGCGTCGGGCACGCCGGAATTCAATTCGGGAGGCGGGGATGGAACCTTACATCGTTTTCAGGGATGTTTACAAGAGATATCAAATGGGCGAGGTGACGATCGTCGCCGCGGACGCCGTCAATTTCGAAATAGAAAAAGGTGAATTCGCCGTGATTTCCGGCGCCAGCGGCGCCGGAAAAACCACCGTGCTCAATATGCTCGGCGGAATCGACAACTGCGACGAGGGCGACATCATCGTGGACGACAAACGGGTAAGCGCGCTTGCCGAATCGCAGATGATCCAATACCGGAGGATGGACATAGGCTTCGTTTTTCAATTTTATAACCTCATACCGAACCTGACGGCCGGCGAAAACGTGGAGCTTGCGTCTCAGATATGCGAAAGCGATCTCGGCGCCGCGGACGTTTTATCCAGCGTGGGCCTTCGGGAGCGCGTGGACAACTTCCCTTCCCAGCTTTCCGGCGGCGAGCAGCAGCGCGTCGCAATTGCGCGCGCGCTGGCGAAAAAGCCGAAGCTGCTGCTGTGCGACGAGCCCACCGGGGCGCTTGATTATGCCACGGGCAAAAAGATACTCGGCCTATTGCAGCAAACCTGCAAACGGCAGAATATGACGGTCGTGCTGATCACCCACAACACGGCCATCGCGCCCATGGCCAACCGCGTCATCCGCATGCGCAACGGCTCCGTGGTATCCGCGGACATCAATCCGTCGCCCGTATCCGCGGAGCGGCTGGAATGGTAGCCCGCGCCGCCGCCCGGTCCGCGCGCGATATGGAGGAGGCATGAGATTAAAAGCCCAAATCAAGGACACGTATCGGGAAATACTGCGCTCGCGGGAGCGATTTATCTCCATACTCCTGATCACATTCCTGAGCGTCGGTTTTTTCGTGGGCGTGAAAGCGACTGCGCCCAGCATGCGCACGACAGCCGAGAATTATTTCAACGCCGCCTCCCTGATGGATCTGGAAATCATCTCCACGGTCGGCTTCGACGACGGGGACGCGGAGGCGGTCCGCGCGCTTGAAGGCGTGGCGGAAGTGATGCCTTCCTATTCGGCCGACCTGATCGTTCTGGAAGATGCGGGCAACAGCGTGGCCCGCGTGGCCGCCCTGCCCGACGGCGGCGGAGAAGGCACGCTCAACCGGATCAAGCTCGTTTCCGGCCGCATGCCCGAAAAACCCGGGGAATGCGTCGCCGCGGCATACAACATGCGCGGTGCGGACGTCGCCGTCGGCGACGTCATCCGGTTTTCTGAAACCGCCGGTTCGGCCGCCACCGATACGATCATTTCGGGCACGAGCTACACCGTCGTGGGGCTTATAGAGACGCCCCAGTATTTTTCCTATTCCTACGGCACCTCCTCGATCGGAAACGGCACGATCCTATATTACATCATGCTGCCGGCCTGCGAATTCATGTATACCCGCTATACGGAGCTGTATATCGCGCTGGACCGCGCCCCGGGCGCGAGCGCGTTCGACCCCCGATACGGCGCGGACATCAGCCGGACGGCGGCTCGGATCGGCGACGTCGGCCTTGTCCGCTACGATCTTTTCCTGAACGGCATACAGGCGCGGCTTAATGACGCGCAGGATGAGTTCAACGAACAAAAGACCAGCGCCGACCGGCAGCTTGCCGACGCGAAGCTGCGCCTGGAGGAATCCGCGCGGGAGCTGGCGCAGGCGCGGGAGGAAATCGCCGCCGGCTGGGAGGAATACGACAGATCCGTGCTCGAAACCGAAGCGGGGCTCAAAAAGGCCGAAGCGGACCTGGCAGCGGCAAAAGCCGAGCTCGCCGGGGGCGAAGCGCAGTTGGCCGCCGCCCAGGCCCAATACGACGCGGGCACGGCGCAGCTTATGGAGGCGCGCGCCGGGCTGGACAGCGGCTGGAGGCAGTATTACGCCGGCGAAGCCGAATATCAGCGCAAGGAGCGGGAATACGGCGAAGGGCTCGCGCAATACCGGGAGGCAAGGGAGGAATACGACCAGGCCAAAAACGCGTACGACGTCGCAAGCGAAGCCGTGGCGCTGGCGGAGCAGGCGCTCGACGGCGGCGAGATCGATCAGGCGGAAGCGGAAAGCCTCTATGAACAGGCGCTGGCCGCGCTCGAAGCGTACGAGAACAGCGGCGGCGCCGACCCGGAAATGCTCGACCAACTGCGGGCGCAGGTACAGGCCGCGGCCGAGCGCATGCTCAACGCCGAAGATCGGGAAGCGCAGGCGCGCGAAGAGCTTGAAAACGCCAAGGCGCAGCTCGCGGTATACGACGCCCAGCTCAAGGAGGCCGAAGCGGAGCTGAACGCCGCCGAGCAGCAGCTTGCGCAAGCCCGTATCCAGCTCGACGAAGCGGCGGCACAGCTCGGCGACGCCCGGGAGGAGCTGGAGGGCGGCGAGGAGGAATACGCGGCCAATCGGGCGCAGCTCGACGACGCGCGCGCGCAGCTTCAGGCGAACAGAACGAAACTGGACGCCGCAAAGAGCGATCTTGCCGCGGGCGAACGGGAATACGCGCAGCAGAAGCTCTCGGCCCCCGCCCGGCTGGCCGAGGCGAAAACGGAGCTCGAGGCGGCCGAGGAACAGTTGGCCGCGGGACAGGACGAATACGACGCCGGCTACGCCGATTATCTCGGCGCCGCGGCCGAAGCGCAAAGCTCGATTTCCGACGGGCGCAGCCGCATACAGAACATCCGGGATATGTTCAGCAGCGTAGAGTCCGGGAAATGGTATGCGTTCTCGCGCGACGACATCATTCTAAGCTACGCCGGCCTCGATCAGGACGCGCAAAGGATAGACGCCATCGCGGCGATTTTTCCCGTGTTCTTCGTGCTCGTGGCATCGCTCGTCTGCCTGACGACCATGTCCCGCATGATCGACGAGCAGCGCGTCCAGATCGGCACCTACAAAGCCCTGGGCTACTCGTCCGCTCAAATCTCGGGCAAATACATGGTTTACTCCGCCGCCGCCTGCATGACGGGCGGCGTGCTCGGCCAGCTGATCTGCATACAGTTGCTGCCCAGGGTCATCATCGGCGCGTATTCCACACTGTATCGCCTGCCCGACATCGAAATCGTAATCCCATGGAGCATGTCCGCGCTCTCCATGCTCGCCGCCCTGCTTTGCACGGTTATGGCGGCTTGGTATTCCTGTCACAGGGAGCTGAAGGTCACGACAGCCGCGCTCATGCGCCCCAAGATGCCAAGAGGCGGCAAAAGGATATTCATGGAGCGCTGGACGAAGCTGTGGAGGGCGATGAGCTTCTCCCAGAAAATCACCGCGCGGAACCTGCTGCGCTATAAGCTGAGGCTGTTGATGACGGTGCTGGGCATATCGGGCTGCATGGCGCTGATCGTGGCGGGCCTGGGCATGCACGACGGCGTGAATCCGATCGTGGATAAGCAATACGGGGAGATCAACCGCTATAAAATCATGTTTACCCTGTCCCGCGACCTGACGCGCGGCGAGGCGGACGCGCTGGGGCGGCGGCTCGCGGCGGACGGGCGCCTGAGCGGGGAAATGTTTTCAAAGATACGCTCTGTCGACGTGGACGGCAACGGGGAGGATATCCACAACGTATTCGTGTTTACGCCGCAGGACGCCGCGCGCATCGACAGGATGATCTCCCTGCGCAGCCCGGAAGACGGGAGCCCGCTGCGGCTCGGCGACGAGGGCGTGATCATCACCGACAAGCTGGCGCAAGTGCTCGGCGCCGGCGCGGGGGACATGGTCGCGTTCAGCGCGGACGGAGAGCGATATACGCTCCCCGTCGCCGCAATCGCGGAGAATTACATCTACCACTACATCTACATGTCGCCCGCGCTGTATGAGGAAACCTTCGGCGCGCAGGTAAAATTCAACACCATCGCGTGCGCGGCCGGCGAGGGCATGACGGATTTCGACGGCTTCGCGGCGGACTGGCTGAGCAAAGACAGCTCGATCCTCTCGATCTCCAACGTCGACTCCGCGAGGAAATCCTTCGACGAAACCATCCGCAGCATCAACATCATCATATTCGTCATGCTCATCGCGGCGGGCGCGCTCGCGTTCGTGGTGGTGTACAACCTGACCAACATCAACATCTCCGAACGCACGCGCGAGATTGCCACCATCAAGGTGCTCGGCTTCAGGCACGGCGAAACCAACATGTACATTTTCCGCGAGAATTTCGTGATGGGCGCCCTGGGCATTTTGCTGGGCTCCGTCATAGGCTGCTTCCTGGCGCGGTTCATGCTCAAAACGGTCGAGGTGGATATGGTCAGGTTCGTCAGGAGCATCGCGGCGTCGAGCTATGTTTACGCCGCCCTGCTCACCGCGTTCTACATCGTGTCGGTCAACCTGCTGATGACCAGACGCATGAGGGGCATCAGCATGGTCGAATCGCTCAAAGCCATCGAATGACAAAAAAGAAACGGAGGAACGATTATGTCCAAAAGAACCGCGCCCGGCCAAAGCGCCGCTCAGAGGACCTATTACGAAATTTGCGGCTCGCAAGCGCTGCCCCTTCTGCAATTGAAATTCAGCCTGCATAAGGAGTGTACTCAGATCATCTTTTACATGATCGTCAACCGGAAGCTTGATTTCGAACTGCTTAAGCGGGCGGTGAATGTGGAAATCGAGCGCAACGACTGCCTGCGCATACGCTTTGAAAAGCGCGACAAGAAGGTTATGCAGTATTTTCTGCCGGAGTCTAAGCTTGAAAACATACCCGTTCTGGATTTTACGGGCAAAACAAAACAGGAGCAAGACGCCGCGCTGACAAAAGACGCGCGCAAGCCGCTGAAAATCATGAAGGGCGAAATGTACCGAATCATCCTCTACCGGACCTATGACGGGCGCACCGGCATCTATCTGAACATCTCTCATGTCATCGCGGACCTGTACGCCGCCGTCGTGTTCTTCGGCGATCTGATCGAAGTGATCGCCGCGCTCCAAAACGGAACGCCTCCGCCCCGGCCGCTGTCCCCGTTCGAGGAGTGCCTGAAAAAAGATCTGCTTTTATTCAATGATCAGGAAGCCAAAGAAAGACACCATCTGTTTTTTAAAGAGCTCTTTACAAAGGACGGACCTTCGTTTTACGCCGGCGCGGACGGAATGCGGCTGCTCAACCGGGCGCGCCGTAAAAAGAAGGACCCGGGCCTTCGCTATGTAATCCTGAATACGCTGATCAACGACAAAAGTGAAAATTTCAACATGCACCTGCCGGCGGAAAGAGCCGAACCGATACTCTCCTTTTGCGAAAAAAACGCCGTTCCCCTGCAGACGATGATCTATGTGGGCATGCGCACATATCTATCCAAAATCAATGAGGAGACGGACGACGTTACCTTCGCGCTCGCCTTTAACCGCAGGATCACCATTGCCGACAAGCGCTCCGGCGGCTGCCGCGTCAACGCGCTCCCTCTGCGCACCGTTATCACGAAGGACAAAACGTTCATGGAAGCGATCGCGCATACGCAGCAGGTGCAGTTCCAGATCCTGCGCCATGCGGACTATCTGCTCGAGCTTGCCAGAGACGGAATTAAAAGTTGGGAAAACAGACCGCTTTTTTCAAAGACCTACTCCATGCTCCTGTCCTGCTTCCCGTTTTCGTTTGCGCTGCCGGAGGGATGGCAGTGCGAAATCGGCAATTACAGCAACGGCCGCTTCCCCATGCCGCTGTATACCGTTGTCGTTCCCAATTTCGCCGAGGGCGGCCTTGACTTCCACTTCGAGCATATGGTGAAAATCCTTCATCCGCATGATCTGGAAGCGCTGTTTGAACAAAGCGTCAGGGTGATGGAAGCGGGCATCGCGAATCCCGATGTTACCATAGGCGCGCTGCTGCGCGAGGCGCTGTAGAATCGGCGGTTTAAAGCGTTGTTTCGGACCGGCAAAACCGGTCCGAAACAACGTTCATGGATATACGCGCATCCGTTCGGCCCGTGCCGTCGTTTCAAACGCGGATGCGGCGGCGCGGGAGCGGCGGCGGGAAAGGGTCCCAAGACAGCACGGCAGGCCGCGCGGCGCGGCTTCGGGACGCTTCCTCCAGTCTCTTAAAGTCGGGGCGGGCCGCCGTGTCCTCCATGAAATAAGCCGACTGGGTCGCGCCCTCTTTCCGGTTGGCGTTTAATATGCGGATGATCTGATCGGCATCCGTTATGCCGATGCCGTGCCCGTAGTACAGGCCCCCGGGCAGGACGATGACGTTTTCGCCCTGCAGCTCGGGGGTTTTGGGGTCCACCTCGGGGTTCCTGAAATAGCAGCGATCCCCGAGCAGGATATCCGCGACTCTTCTGGGCATGCCGACCTCCCTGAGCAGAGGGTCCAGTTCGTGCCAGTTCATCAGATAGATCGAGGGAAAGAGCCTGTTGAACGTTTCCTCCGAAAAGACCTCCAGCAGCGCGCCGTAATACACGATCACCATGGCGGTGGCGCATTCCGTTGCGTATTTCCGGCCGTTTGTGAAGATGTCCCTGATCGCGTCGGCGGGCTTCGCTCCGCTTTTCAGGCGGAAGCCGCCGTTGCTTGTTCTGTCCCAATACTCCTGATTGCATTCCGACTTGTGGAAAACGGCGAATTCGAGCCCGCTGCGGTTGAGCGCCTTTGCCGCGTCGACGATTTCCCTGCGCAGGGCAAGCTCAAATTCGAGCTGCTCCACGGTGTCGTACCGGTAGACTTCCGCGCTTTGGGACATCTGCTCCAAAAGCTGCCTTTCCACGCTGTTTTCAGGGTATCCGCCGCTGATCCCGGCAATTTGAAAGGGAGAACCGGCTATTACGATCATTTGTCTCCCTCCCATCCGGCCTTCGCAGCCCTTATCTGCTCGCCGACGGGCGCGCGCAGCCATTCCCTCCAGGCCGGGACGCTTTTGCCGTGGATTTTCTGCGAATACTCCGAGAGGGTTTTCTGCTCCCCGGCGCTGAGCCGCTTAAAAGCCGCAAGGCTTTCGTCCGCGTCCTCGTCCGTGGCGGAGACGGGCTGTTTGTCGTAGGAAGGGACGCCTTTTTGCAGGTATTTCCGTTCCAGATCCACGGCGCAGAACGCCGGTCTGCCGGCATACTGAAAGCTCTCCTGCGTGAAATACAGGTAAGGCTCGTTTTCCTCAAGCCAGCGAAGATAGCCCGCGTACCGCCCCTCTTTGTTGCCTTCGTCGGCCGGGACGCCCGTTTCCTCCATATTCAGCAGCTCGGCCGCCAGAGCGGCGTCTTTCGGCTCCGAAGAGCGGACGCGCTCGGCGATCAGCTTCAATACCCGGGGATCGTGAACCTGGAAAAGCGCCCATACCAGATCATGGATGTAACGCCCGTTCCTGTTGCGCTTGAAAATCAGCTCGGCCGCCGGAGGCAATATGTCCCTGTCCCTGTAAGTGTTGATTAAAACCGACGCGGCCACGTCCAGTATCTGCTCGTAATCGTCCTCGGCGACTTCCTCGGCGCAACCCGTTTCCCATATCCATTTGAGCGCGGAATAGACCGCTTCCCGCCCGGACGACAGATAATCGACTCCGGAAGCTTCGGACCCCCTTATTTGATTCGCGATTTGCAGGGCGAGCATATGGCGCGGATTGAGATATCCCTGTATGCGCAGCCCCTCCATCTGCCCGCGCAGTATGTACAGGCAGGGGAACGTGAGCCGGTCGTCGCTGAGCAGGGCGGCGGCATGCCGGGTGTCCCTGCGGAAGGTTTCGGCCAAAGCGGCCCTGCATTTGTCCGCTCCTTCCTGTATCCGGATGCGGTCCAGATAGCTGTAATCCTTCGAATGGCCTGAATTCATGGAACCAACTTTCCTCTTTCATTCCGGCCCGGCCTGAAACGGGGCGGAACGATCAAGAATTTAATGATCTATTCCATGATATTAAGGCGGGAAGTTTTTGTTACGTAAAACAGGCTCCCGATGTTCCAGGGAGCGCACTTTAACCGCATCTTTTTCAACAGGGCGGACGGCGGCGGCGATCGGATATGAAAGCCCGTCCGGGCTGAACGGACATATGGAAAAGCTTTGATTCGGCTTCTAAAATGAGAGCTGCTTCAGCAGCCGCGGCGGGCGAGCCTTCCGCGGCTGCGGTCCTTGCGGCCTCGACGGCATTCGGAGCAGTTTGCCCCGTCCCGGCGGGACGGGCGGGCGTACCTCCCGAGGGCTGGCCCGGGGACCGATTTAATCCCCCGTGGGTTCGTAACCGCGCTCGCGAAACGCCTTCTTTATGAGTCCGAGATCGATCCCTTTCATTTTCGCTCCTTTGGGGATCGTCATGAACCGCCCCGCCGTGTCCAGCATGCCGGGCTTTACGATATCGCCGAACCCCAGCTCGCTCATGATCGGTATGATCTCGGGATGCTCCGAAGCCAGCGCGTAAACGGTTTGATTGAAATCCAGCGCTTTATTGCCCGCCATCGTTTTCCACCGCTATATATCCGTCAGGAGGATGTTGTTTTCGAGATGGATGTGCTGATGCAAATCGCTCTCCATATCCTCCAGCAAAGCAAACAACTTTTGGTATGTCGGGCAGGCGTCCTCGGGCAGCGAATAATCGTTTGAAATGCGCCGCAGCTCCTTTAACGCCTTTCCGGCCTCCTCGTGTTCCTGCTTGATCATCCTCGAAAGTTCGCGCGTTTGCGACGAAATCGCATCGCCGATCGACGGGAAGAGCATGGTCTCCTCCTTGATCAGATGCTGCTCCAGATCGCCCCTTAATCCGCTGAACACCTTAAAGAGGTCGAAAAGTTCCGGATGGTTCCTGCCGTGCGCCTTGAGTACGGCGCTGAAAACACCGCCGATCTGCGCAAGCGCCTCGCGAAGGTACGCATGGTGTTTCGACTCGATATAGGATGAAAGATCCCCGCGGCTGAGGCTTTTAAAATCGACGCCGTTTATATTGCGCTTTATTTTCTCATATTCAGCATCCAGCCGCGCCTCGATTTCAACAAGGCTGCTCGTTTGCTCTTCGGCTGCTTGCGACAACAACCGCCCGCCTCCGCAGCAGTAGTCTATTCCGTACTCCTTAAAGATTCCTGAGGCCGCGGGTATCTCGGATACGATGCTTCCAACCGTCCGGCCGCTCCAATTCCCGTTCATATGCCACACCTCCGTCTTTATCTTGCGGTTTCAGTATAGCAAACATACCGGCGCGTTTCCATGATCGAAATCAAAAACGCGGATTTTCACGTATCGTTTTATTCCCGACGGATTGTATGATGCCGTCTTTTTCCATTTGTCCGGGCTTCCTGCTTACGGCTTCCCGCGCGTCCGCGTGTCCCGCTCAAAGCCGCCTTCCGCCGGGACCGGCAAATCAGACGGGAATCAGGCAGGATAAGGCGATGAGCGCCGCCCCGCAGAACAGTCTGGAGAGCGTTTTTGCCTTGCCGAGCTCCGTCCGGTCAAACGCCGCCTCGTCCACCGCGCTCGCGGGAGTCAAATCGTCGTCAAAATTCCGATAATCCATGAGGAAAGCGGGCCTGTGCGCGGCCTCTTTAAAGCGCCTGAGGGAATAGGGCACCTTCGCCGCTTTGCGCAGGCGAAAGGGCGGGAACGGGCTGAATCCTTTGGCGGCGAGACGGGTAAACCACGCGGCGCACAGGCACAGGCAGCCGGAAGCCGAAAGGCCGTATATGAAATACAGCCGTATTCCATAGATGCCTCCCAGCAGGGCGCTGACGACCAGCACAATCGAGAACAGGCGAAACGCCCGGCGGTAGACCAGCCGGAGAAACATCCTTTTTTGCGCCGTTTCCGTCATATCCCGAGCTCCTCCCTGTACATATCCAGCTCGTAGCGGTTGCCGAACACGAAGTGCCGGTCCGTAATTTCGCACCATACGGGTTTATCTATCTTGTAGTTGTGGATGCTCGCGTCATAAACGAGCAGTTCCTTGGCTCTTTCCCTGTCCGGGTCCGGATGAGGCACGGCGGAAAGCAGCGCCTTCGTATAGGGATGCAGGGGATGAAGGAACAACTCGTCGCAGGTCGCCATTTCAACGATGCGCCCCTTGTTGATGACCGCGATGCGGTCGGATATGAATTTGACCACCGATAAGTCGTGCGCGATGAACAGGTAAGTGAGGTTCCTTTCCTTTTTCAGCTTATTGAGCAAGTTGATGACCTGCGCGCGGATGGATACGTCGAGCGCAGAGATCGGTTCGTCCGCAATGACGAAATCGGGGTTCATGACGAGCGAGCGCGCGATGCCGATGCGCTGGCGCTGGCCGCCCGAAAACTCATGCGGAAAGCGGGAGATGAAGTCCCTGTTCAGGCCGACCTCGGCCATGATTTGCTCGACTCTTCGCATGCGCTCTTCCTCGTTCGCGAACAGGCGGTAGTTATACAGCCCTTCGCTGACGATGTAGTCCACCTTGGCCCGCTCGTTGAGGCTCGCCATGGGGTCCTGGAAGATCATCTGCAAATGCAGATGAAGCTCGCGCCTCTCCTGCTTGCTGAGTTTGCCGTCGATCCGCTTGCCCGCGTACTCGATCTCGCCCTCGGCCTTTTGGTATATCTTCATGACCGCGCGGCCGATCGTCGTTTTGCCCGAGCCGGACTCTCCGACCAGGGAGAGCGTTTCGCCCCTGTAAACATCGAAGCTGACGTTGTCCACCGCCTTGAACTCCCTGTGGCTGAGGCGGAATTTGACCGTGAGATTGCGCACGCTCAAAAGCTTATCCGCTTTGCAGTAATCAAAGGGGGGCGCCTGCGCGGCGACCGCTTCTTTTTTGCGCGCCTCCTCGGCAAAATTCAGCTTCTCGGCGTGCTCGCGGGCAAACGGATGCAGCAGCCAGGTTTTTGCGCAATGCGTATCGCTCACCTGGAACATCGGCGGTTCCGCCTCAAAATCGATCTCCATCGCGTCCGGATTGCGGGGGGCGAAGGCGTCCCCCGTGATTTGCTTATACAGCGTGGGCGGCGTGCCTTTGATGGAATAAAGGTCGCAGCCCTTCACGCCCAGCTGCGGCAGGGATTGCAGCAGCGCCTTGGTGTAGGGATGGCGCGGGTCATGGAAAATATCGCGGCTCGTTCCGTATTCGACGATCTGCCCCGCGTACATCACGCTCACCCAATCCGCGACGTTCGCGACGACGCCCAGATCGTGCGTGATGTAGACGACGGTCATCTTCAGTTCCTTCTGCAACTGCTTGATCAGCGCGAGAATCTGCGCCTGCACCGTCACGTCAAGGGCTGTGGTGGGCTCGTCGCAGATGAGGATTTCCGGCCGGCAGGCGATGGCGGTCGCGATCACGACGCGCTGGCGCATGCCGCCCGAAAACTCGTGGGGATATTGCTGATAACGGTATTCCGCATCCCCGATGCCTACGCGGCGCAGTATCTCGACGGCTTCCCGCTTTGCCTGCTCATGCTCCGTTCCGAAATGCCAGACGATCACCTCGGCGATCTGCTCGCCGACGGTCCGCACGGGGTTCAGACTGGTCATGGGGTCCTGAAACACCATGGCGATCTTTTTCCCGCGTATGCGCAGCCATTCGCGCTCCGTTTTGAACCGCGTAAGCTCTTCCCCGCGGTACAGGAGGCTGCCGCCGGAGACCCATCCGTTTTTATCCAGCATGCCGATAAAGGATTTTGTGAACACGCTCTTGCCGCAGCCGGACTCCCCCACGATCGCCAGCGTTTCCCCCTCGTACAGATCGAGCGTGGCGCCACGCACCGCCGTGAGCACCTTTTCCCGCAGGCGGAATTTTATCTCCACATCCCTGGCCGACAGTATCACATTCCTCATACTCCACCCCTCAGACATGATTGCGCGGATCGGAAGCGTCCGCGAACTTGTTGCCGATCACATAGAAGGCGATCGTAATGACGCACAGGATCGCCGTGGGCAGAAGCATCTGGTAGGGATGCAGCGCGAAGGAACTGCGTCCCTGGTTGACGATGTTGCCCAGCGTGACGGCGTCCACCGGCATACCGATCCCGATGAAGCTGAGGAATACCTCGCTGCTGATGGAATACGGGATCACGAGCGCCGTTTCCATGATGATCAGGCTGACGATGTGCGGTATGATGTTGCGGCTGACGATGCGCCGCATGGGGGTGCCGAGGCATTTGGAGGCGACGTTGTACTCGCTGTCCCGAATCGAGAGTATGCGGTTGCGGAAAAACCGCGCTTCCACGATCCATCCGCGCGAGGCCATGGCGATGAAAAGGGTAAGAAAGCTCGTGTTCATGATGTAGGCCAGCAATACCAGGTATACGGTGCTCGGGATATTCGTCATCACGTTGTAGATCTCGATCATGACGGGATCCATCTTTTTGTTGTAACCCCAGAGCGCGCCGACGACCGTGCCCACGCCCACATCCGAACAGGCGATGAAGAAAGCCAGCAGGAAAGAATTCCGCGTTCCGTACCAGG
This sequence comes from Firmicutes bacterium ADurb.Bin248, assembly GCA_002069725.1. Taxonomy (GTDB): domain Bacteria; phylum Bacillota; class Clostridia; order Christensenellales; family CAG-138; genus Phil1. The sequence continues at coordinate 53,989 of MWBW01000005.1, forward strand.
CGCGGGCCCAGATGTCGCGCCCGATGCTGTCCGTCCCGAACCAGTGGTCCGCGTTCGGGCGCTTGTTCCACGTCATAGGGTTGGTTGAGATCGCTCCGGGATCGGTTTTCGAGAGCGCAGGATAGAGAAACGCCATGAGTATCAGCATGCCGATCAGCGCCACGATGAAAACGACGAATTTGCTCCTAAAAAACGTGCGTATCGTCGAGCGCCAGTATGAATAATTGGAAAACCCGCCTTCCTCGCTCGCGGTCCGGTCGAACACGGCGGCCCGGAATTTTTCCGGCCTGAGCAGAACGTCCATGTTTTTTACGGTTTCTGATTTCATATCGTCAGCCCTCGTCCTCGGTCAGCCGTATGCGCGGGTCCACAAACGCGACCAGCAGGTCGCCGAGAAACACGCCCAGCACGGATAGAATGGCATACATCAGCACGATCACCTGAACGAGATTGTTGTCCTGCTTCTGTATGGCCTTGGTCAGCAATCCGCCGGTGCCCGGGATGGCGTACAGGCTCTCGATGATCAGCGAGCCGGATATGATGAACAGGATGTCGCTGGGCAGATAGATCGCGATGGGTATGATCGCGTTTTTGAAAAGATGCCTGCGCAGCACATATTTTTTGGAAAGCCCCTTCACCATCGCGAATTTGACATAATCCCGGTTTTCCTCGTCGACCATAAAGCGACGAAGCCATATGGCATACCAGGCGATGCTGCCAAGAGAAAGGCAGATCGTGGGCAATATCCAGGACTCCGGCCGGTCTTCGTAAAACACGAGCGGCAGCTTCAGCACGCCGGACACCCATACCTGAATGAAAAACAGATAGATCAGGCTCGGAACGGCACGCACGAACACGACATAGAAGGTGCCCAAGGTATCGCCCAGGCGCTCCTTATAGCGCGCCATGAACATCCCCATGAGCAGGCCGAGCGTCATGCCGAGCACCAGGCTCGCCGCGCCGAACGCGGCGGTGACCGGTATCTTCTCGCAAAGCAGTATGGTGATGGGCACCTTGGGGTAGACCGTCAGGCTGCGCCCGAGGTCCCCCGCGAAGAGGTTCTTCACGAAGCGCCAGAGCTGGCTGAAAGGAGGGTCCAGCAGGCCCTGATTGCGCAGATATGCCATGCGCGTCTGCTCGTCGCTGACCTTGAGCATCTCATCCGTAAAATAGCCGTTGAGCGGCATAAAGCGCAACAGCATGAACACCGTCACAAAGACGATCACGACCGTCAGTATGGACCGGAGCGTACGATTCAAAATATACCGCAGCAAGGATTCAGGCCCCCCTCGTATAGAGTAAGCGCGCTGCCCGGCGAGGCCGGGCAGCTCCGCTCTCATGAAACGGCTTCGCGCTCAGTTGCCGGAAAGGCGATCCGCCTTTTTCTCCTCGTATGCGGAACTGATCGCCGCCAACTGATCCGCGGTTAGGATCTGCGCGCTCACCCTCATCCCCTTATACTTTATGGAGCCGAACTGCATGAGCGGGCCGGTGTAGGGCTCTATGCGGGTCATGTAGTAGCCGCGCAGGCTGGAAATAAAGGGAATCACATACGCGCCGTTGACCAGATACGCCTCCGCCTGGGCGAACAGGGCGTAACGCTTCTGGATATCGCTCTCCATGAGCGCCTGCTCGATAAGGGCGTCGTATTCGGGAACCTCGTAGTAGCCCACGTTCTCCGCGCCGTCCGAAGTCAGGCGCGAGAGCTGGCTGCCCGGGTCGCCGTAGGGGACGGAAAGGGAATCGTAATACACGTCGTAGTTCAGGGGATCGGCGACCGTGCTGTAAAACCCGCCCGTGGCGAAGGCAAGCTGCACGTCGATCAAATCGGCGCCTATGGCCTCCTCGATCATCACCTCGAGCAGTTGGGCCATCAGTATCTCGGCCTCGTCGTCCGTGCCCACGTAGAGGAGCGTAACGGGCAGCTTGCCGTCCACGTCGAACTGCGCGACGGGCAGCATATCCACCGTGGCCGCATCCACGCCCAGGATGCTGCCGCTTGCGTCGCACAGCTCGGCAACGGCCGCTTCCATGTACGCCCGCGCCTTCCCGGCGTCGTAATAATCGGTCGCCTTGATTTCGGCAAGGCCCGGATAATCCGTATAATCCACGCCCCGATCGTCGTATATCAGCGTTTCCGCGATGATGGTGTTGCGCACGAGGCGGGAGGGCGTGACCGGCTCGCGCAGATAGGCGATGGACTCGCGGTCGATCGAGTGCTGCAGCGCCTTGCGGAAGTTCTCGTTGTGGATGAACGCGTTGAACTCCGGATTGTCGCTCCCGAAATCGAGCCAGAGATAATTGGTGCTGGAGCTGAAGCTGTTGGGCGCGAGATACTTTTCCCATTCCGTGCCCAGCAGCGACGAATACTCCTCGCTCTCCACGACGCACTCGTCGATCTCGCCGCGCTTGAACATTTCAAGCGTCGTCATGGTGTCCCCCAGCCTCTGCTGCTCGATGGACCTGATCGTTACGCTGTCCTTATCCCAATAATGGGGGTTGGCGGTCATAACGATTTTCTTGTCGCGCTCGAATGTGCTCAGATAATAAGCGCCGCAATAGAGCATGTGCTGGTTGTCGATGCCGAAGTCCTCCCCCATTTCCGTTACATAGGAGTATTCGCACGGCAGCAGGAGCATGCTGCCCTCGATCAGGGAGAGGAAATACGGCGCGCTCGCACTCAGCGTGTATTGCACGGTGTATTCGTCCAGCGCCTTCACGCCGACGGTTTCATCGAACGAGGCCACAAGGTCCGCCCGCACGGTCGTGGTATCCGTGCCGGAATCGATATCGTCAAGCCCCCAGTAGTAATCATACAGGCCTTCGATCAGATCGCGCACGACGCGCAGGGAATAAGCGCCGTTGAGAGGATCGCCCACATAGCGGACGGCGTCCACATAATCCTGCGCGGTGACCTTCATCCCCGTGGGATTTCCCTGATGGTCGACCCATTCCACGCCTTCGCGCAGATGGAACGTCCATACGGTGCAGTCCTCGTTGCTCTCCCAGCTTAACGCCATGGCGGGCTGATAGAGGCCGTATTCATCCGGCTCGACCAGCGCCTCCACGCAGTTGGCGGCCAGGCCCCGCACGCCGCCGTAAACCGTGGTATAATAGTTGAGCGAGGGGTATTCGCTGGTGAAATACGTCTTGTACAGATCGACATATTCCAGAGGCTCCGCCTGCTCGGGCGGAGTCGGCTGCGCTTCGCCTGCGCCGGTCCCGGATGGAACGCCATCCGTCGGCTGAACCCCCGGATCGCTCGCCGGCCCCTGACAGGCGCAAGCCAGCGACGCCAGCAACACAATAGCAAGGAAAAGGGAAACGGTGCGTTTCATGTTGTGTTACCTCCCATATAAATTGACTTGCCTGATTTTCACTCCGGCTCCGGCGACGACATGCTCCGGCTTCCGGATCATCAACTGCATGATACAGCTTGCTTTTGTGGATTTCAACCGCGCGGGCCATTCCTTTGCGCTTTCTTAGCGCGCAAAGCGTTGGACACGCGGGCGAACGATGATATGATAGCGTTATGAACATGGCTAAGAAGGCGCACCGTCAAAAGATGAAGCGGCACATCGAGGCCATGGCGGCCACCGTGTTCGGATGCGCAGCCGTTTGTTTGCTTATGACTTTTTTTGGCGGCGCCCGGGCGCTGTGCGCCGCCGCGGCGGTCGCTTTTTCGGCGCTGGGAGCATTCCTTTATGCGCAACGCGCGTTCGTTTGCATCGCCGCCGCGCTGTGTTCGCTGGTCGCATGGACGCTTCCGCTTCTTCGCGGCGGAGCGGAAAACGCGCGTGCGGATGTTTTTCTGCTGATACTCATGACGGCCTTTTCCATGGCGGCGGGCGCCCTCGCCGGGGATTTACACCGCAGGCTCGATGAGCAAAAAGCGCGCACCAGCCAGCAGAGCACGCGCGAGGAGTTGATCTATAACGTAAACACGCGGCTTCTGAGCGCGGCCGGTATGGAATCCCTGATGAATCTGACGCTTCAGTGCATTTATGAAATGAGCGCGCGCCCTTCCGCGCTGTATGTGCGGGACGGCCGCAAGGCGAAATGCGCCTGCAAGTATCCGGCGGGGCTTATCCTCTACCCGAACGAGCTTAAGGCGGCGCAGCGCGCCCTGGATACCGGGATGCCCACGGGCGTCGGCACGGACGAATGCGCCTTTTCGTCATTCGCCTATACGCCCCTCGTATCCGAAGGCGGAGCTTTTGCCGTGATCGGCGTGCTCATGGATGTGGAGGCGCCTCCCGCCGAGCAGACGCGCAAGGCGATCGATCTTATCATCAAACGCGCCACCGTGGCGCTGGTCAAGCAGAAGCTGGTGGACGCGCAGCAGCAGATCCGCATGGAAACCGAAACGGAGCGCATCCGCGGCAATTTTCTTCGTGCGATCAGCCACGACCTGCGCTCTCCCCTGACGGCGATCATCGGCGCCTGCTCGGCGCTGGAGGCCGAGTCCGTGAAGCTGGACCCTGAAACCCGCGCGCAATTGATCCGCGACATCGAGGAGGAAGCCGCATGGCTCCTGCGCATGGTTGAAAACCTGCTTTCGGTAACGAGGGTGAGCGCGGACGGGCCCGCGCTGAAAAAAACGGCGGAACCCGTGGAAGAGGTCGTCGGCGAAGCGCTGGACAGGGCGTATAAGCGCTTCCCCGACGTTTTGCTGCGCGTCGACCTGCCCGGCGAACTGATGATCGTTCCCATGGACCCGACGCTGATCGTCCAGGTTCTGGTGAACCTCATCGAGAACGCCGTAAAGTACGGCGGCGCGGACAAAAACATCGACCTGCGCGTACGGGAAGAGGGCGGCAGCGCGGTATTCATCGTGCGCGATTATGGGCGCGGCCTTTCAGAAAGCGAGATCGGCTCCCTCTTTACTCCCTCGGCCTGCAAGATCGGCGATTCCACGCACGGGCTGGGACTCGGCCTTTCCATATGCAGGAGCGTCATCCGCGCGCACGGCGGGGAGATATACGGCGGCAACGACGCGGGCGGAGGCGCGGTTTTCCGCTTTACCCTGCCCATGGAGGTTCAAAATGGATGAAAAGGTCAGCGTACTTGTGGTGGAGGACGAGGCGTATATTTCACGCCTGTTCGACGCCGTCCTGAGCGCGGCGGGCTATAGGGTAACGATTGCAGGCAACGGCATCTCCGCCGCGGCGATCCTTTCCTCGAACATGGTTGATCTGCTCGTGCTGGATCTCGGCCTCCCCGATATGGACGGGCTCGAGGTGCTCCGAGGGCTCCGCGCCTGGTCGAACATACCTGTGATCGTCGTATCCGCGCGCGAGCTGGAGAAGGATAAGATACTTGCGCTCGATCTGGGCGCCGACGATTATATTACCAAGCCGTTTTCCGCACCGGAACTGCTCGCCCGCATGCGCGCCGCGCTCCGGCGCACCGCGTCCGGCGCGCACGACGAAGCGTACACCGTCGGGGATCTGTGCGTGGATTTCAACAAGCGCCGCGTCACCGTCGCGGGCGTACCGGTCAAGCTGACGCATGTGGAGTACAGGATCGTTGAAATGATCGCCAGGCAGCCGGGCTGCGTGCTCACATACGCCCAGATTATCCGCGGGGTTTGGGGCCCGTACGCACCGGCCGACGACAACCGGATTCTGCGCGTCAACATGGCGAACATCCGAAGGAAAATCGAGGCGGACAACGTTTCGCCCAAATATATTCTTACGGAAATCGGGGTCGGCTACCGTATGACGGGCCCGTAAGGGCGGCTCTTGCCGTTCCCGCGCGCGTAATCTTTGCGTGAGCAAGAAGCGAGGTGAAGGAAAATGCTTGAAAAGCTGCAGGAAATGCTGGCCAAACCCTCCCGCCTGTGCGCGGGGGTCATGAGCGGCACGTCGCTTGACGGCCTCGACATTGCGATCTGCCGCATCCATGGCAGCGGCACCCGCACAAGGATGGAGCTTGTGCATTTTGAAACGCAGGACTACGCAAAAAAAGACCGTCAAAGGCTTTTAAGGGCCTGCGCGCCGGATACGAGCGACGTCGCGCAAATTTGCGCGCTCAACAAATGGCTGGGCGTACATATCGGAAACGGTGTTGTCAAAGCCATGGAAAACGCGAAGCTTCCGCTGTGCGAGCTGGACTTTGTCGCAAGCCACGGACAAACGGTATACCACATGCCCGAAATCGGCGCGACGCTGCAGATCGGCGAGGGGGCGGATATCGCGGCGCTCACGGGAGCTTTTACGGTTTCCGATTTTCGCGTGGCGGATATGGCCTATGGCGGGCAGGGCGCGCCGCTGGCTTCGTTTTTTGATTATCTCATGTGCCGCAGCGAAGAAAAAGCCCGCGTGCTCATCAACACCGGCGGCATTGCGAACCTCACGGCGCTGCCCGCGGGCGCAAACATAGACGATGTCATGGCGTTTGACACCGGCCCCGCCAATGTGCTGATCGACAATTTGATGAAGCTGCGCACAAACGGGGCCCTCGCCTGCGATCGGGACGGCGCGCTTGCGGCAAGCGGCAGGGTCTGCGAAGCGTTCCTGCAAACCATGGCGCAAGAGGACCCCTTCCTCCCCGCCGCTCCCCCGAAAACCACGGGGCGCGAGCTGTATACCTGCGATTACGCAAAAAGGCTTTTGCTGCGCGGCGAGAGCATGGGGCTCGGCTTTGAAGACATCCTCGCCACCGTTACGGACTATTCGGCCTATTGCGTCGCCTATGCGGTAGAGCGCTTTGTCCCTTTTGCGGCGGACGAGTTTTACCAAACCGGCGGCGGCTACCACAACCTCTTTTTCAGGCAATGCATGGAAAAGCGCCTGAAAAAGCCCATGCTTTCCATTTCCGCGCTTGGCGTGGACGGCGACGCAAAGGAGGCCTGCTTCTTCGCCATTTTCGGAAACGAGTTTTTGCATGGGCAGTTCAACAACGCGAAGAGCGCCACGGGCGCGCGGCGCAACGTGGTCATGGGCAAGCTCTCTTTGCCCTCGGTCGGCCTATAGGGCGCGGGCCAAGATCGACATCCGCTGGTTAAGCAGGGCGAGGCCGAAGCGTAATCCTGCGCGGAATCGTCCTTTTCACGCGCCGGTCGGGAGCATACGGCGGCGGTGCGGATAGAGCGAAAAAGCAAACGTGCGGAGCTACTTCTTTTTTTGTTTATATACCTGCGACACGGCGCCGAGGACGACGCCCACGGCCGCGCCGATGCACAGCCACAGTACCAGGTTACCCAGAAGCGCGCCCAGCACAATGCCGATCGCGGCGCAAAGGCCGATGGATGTTCCTACGTTCCAATAATCCGAAATACGGCGTTTTTTCTCCATTGTTCTTTCCTCCGGTTCAGTTTTTTAGTGTCGGTTAACCCTGCGCAATTGACGGCCCTCCATGCGTTCGGCATTTCTCAATGGGGAGGATTTGCCAAAACAGCATGGGATGATGCAGGCGAACGATTGCCGGGGCTGTTATTGAAGCCGCCTTTATTCGATGGCGGAGGCATCCGCACCGCGCGCCGCTTATTTCAATCGCTCGCGGTATTCCGCGAGCTCCCTGTCGTTTGCCATCACGAAATGCCCCTCCTCGACCTGCTCCCAACGGGGCTTATATACGGAATAGTCGTGACGGGAGGGATCGTATACCTCGAGCACCTTTTGCTTTTCGGAGATCGGGTCCGGCATAGGAATCGCCGAAAGCAGAGCCCGCGTATAGGGATGTAACGGGTGACTGAAGAGCGTTTCCGTCTCCGCCATCTCCACGATTACCCCCTTTCGGATCACCGCGATCCTGTCCGTAATAAAACGCATCACGGACAGATCGTGGGCAATGAATAAATATGTCAGTCCGCGTTGCTTTTGCAGCGACGAAAGAAGGTTGAGCACCTGCGCGCGGATGGAAACGTCCAACGCCGAAATCGGTTCATCGGCGATGATAAACTCCGGCTCCATGATGAGGCTGCGCGCGATACCGATGCGCTGACGCTGTCCGCCGGAGAACTCGTGCGGAAAGCGGCCGGCAAACTCCGGCAGCAGCCCCACATCCGAAAGCGCCTTGGATACCCTGGCCTCCCGCTCCTCACGGCCGAGGTGCTTATGTACATTCATGAGCCCCTCGGAAACGATGTAGTCCACCTTGGCGCGCTCGTTGAGCGAGGCCATCGGATCCTGAAAGATCATCTGAACCTGCTGTGTCACGCGCCTATCCAGCTCGCGCGGGATCACGCCGTTGATCCTCTCTCCCTTGAAGAGTATCCGGCCCGCCGACGTCGGGTTGATGCGGATGATCGCGCGGCCAATGGTCGTTTTTCCGGAACCCGATTCACCCACGAGGCCAAATGTCTCGCCCCTGTAAATTTCGAAGCTCACGTCCTTAACCGCCACGAACGGCTTGCGTCTGGTGCCGAAAGTAACCTCAAGATCCCGGACCTGGAGAAGGAGTTCCTGATATTTCTTCATCATCGCTGCGCGTCCTCCTTCTTTTCGTCGCGGAGATTGCGGATGTTCTTGATGTGCTCCGGCGGCTCCACCTTGGGTGCGCGCGGGTCGAGCAGCCATGTACGCGCCTTATGCGTCGGCGAAACCTCAAAATACGGCGGCCGGTGCAGGAAATCGACCCTAAGCGCCTGGGGATTGCGCGGCGCGAAGGCGTCGCCGCGGATCCGGTTAAAGAGGTTCGGAGGCGTCCCTTTGATGGAGTAAAGCTCCTCCCCCTTCACGCCCAATTGCGGCAGACTCGAGAGCAACGCCCATGTATAGGGATGCTGCGGGGAATAAAACACCTCGTTGCAGGTGCCGACCTCCACGATGTCGCCCGCATACATCACCGCGATGCGATCCGCCACGTTAGCCACCACGCCCAGGTCGTGCGTAATATAGATGGTCGTGAGCCGGTATTTCTTTTGCAGATCATGGATCAGGTCCAGTATTTGCGCCTGGATGGTCACATCCAGCGCGGTGGTGGGCTCGTCGCAGATGAGGATCTTCGGGTTGCACGCCATAGCGATGGCGATCACCACGCGCTGGCGCATACCGCCTGAGAACTCGTGCGGATATTGCTTATAACGCCGCTCGGGTTCCGGGATTCCGACGTCGGTCAGGATCTCGACGGCGCGCTTTTTGGCAGCGGAGCCGGCAAGGCCCTGATGCTGCCGGAGGGCCTCCTCGATCTGCCAGCCTATGGTCTTGAGCGGGTTGAGGCTCGTCATCGGGTCCTGCATCACCATGGCGATCTCCTTGCCGCGAATCTGGGCCCACTCCTTTTCGGTTGTGAATCCGGCAAGGTTCATGCCGCCATAAAGGATCTCGCCGGAATCCACCCAGCCGTTTTTGTCCAGAAGACCAATGAAATTCTTGGTGAGCACAGTTTTCCCCGAGCCGGATTCCCCCACGATTGCGAGGCTTTCACCCTTAAAGAGCTCGAGCGATATGTCGCGGATGGCGTGGAGCACCCGCCCGCGCAGGCTGAACTTCACATTGAGGTCTTTGACGGATAAAATCACTTCCTGTTCCATAGCGCTAAGCCCTCCTTAAACATGGTTCTTCGGATCGGACGCGTCCGCAAAGGCGTTGCCGATCATATAGAAGGCGACCGTGATGAACGTGACGACCAGCGCCGGGAAGATCAACTGATATTGCAGCTTGGGGGACATCATCACCTTGCGGCCCTCCTCCACCAGATTGCCGAGCGAGGCGATGGCCTTGGGCATACCCAGACCACAGTAGGTCAGGAATACCTCGTCGCTGATGACGGAGGGAATCGCCAGCGAGATCTGCAGCATGATCACGGAAACCAGGTACGGCAGGAGATTCCTGTTCATGATGCGGGCCGTGGAGGTGCCCAGGCAGCGGGAGGCGAGGTTGTAATCCCTGTCGCGGATCATGACGATCTGGTTCCTGATGAAGCGCGCCATGCCCAGCCAGCCCACGCAGCACATGGAGATGATCATCGTCACCATGCCCGGCCTCATGATATACGAGATCAGGATGAGGATGATGGTGCGCGGGATGTTGTCGATGATGTTGTACGCCTCGGTGAGCACGCCGTCGAGTTTGCGGACATATCCCCAGAGCACGCCGATGAATATGCCGATCACGCAATCGCTGCAGGCGACGATCAGCGCCATGAAAAGCGAGGTGCGCGTGCCGGACCAAATACGCGCCCACAAGTCCTGGCCTACCGCATTGGTGCCAAACCAGTATTCGGAGTTGGGGGCCAGGTTGCGCTTGACCGTGCCGTCCTCGAAGTTGAAGATCTCCGCAGGGCCCATCTGGTTTGGCAGATAGGGCTGAACGAGTGTGAACAGCAGCAGGGCGGCGAGGGAAAGCAGGAAGAAGCGTGCGACCCGGTTCTTCCAGAAAGCCTGGAAGGTGCAGCGCCAATAGGAATAATTGGAATAGCCGGTCGCCTCGACCATCTCCTCATTGTAGCCGCCGATTTCGAAGAGGGAAGGGGCGAGCCTTTGGCTCTCCTGCGCGCTCAGCCCGTCCTTTTCGTCGATCAGGTCCCTTTCGAGCTGCAGCGTCATGCCCTCGGCCATGCGCTCGAGGACGGCGCCTTTTCTAAAGAGGTTCTTCATCCTCATCGGCTCTCCTCCTTCCTTTGCAGGTTGATGCGGGGGTCCACCAGCGCCATCATCACATCGCCCAGGAACAGGCCCAGTATGCCGACGCCGGAGAAAATCAGCACCAGCGCCTGCACCATGGTGTTATCCTGGCGTTGGATGACATCGATCAAAAGGCCGCCCATGCCGGGGATGGAATAGATGGACTCCACATACAAAGAACCCATGATGGTGTAAAGCAGGGAGCTTGGAACCAGCTGCACCATGGGGACAAAGGCGTTGCGGAACACGTGCCGCATCATAATGGAGCGCTCGGGAATACCCTTGGCCCGCGCCAGCTTGACATAGTCCTGGTTGATCGCGTCCACCATATAGCGGCGCATCCACATGCCGTAGCTGGCGATGGAGGGCAGCGCGAGGGAGATGATGGGCAATATCCAGGAGATCGGCGCGCGCGCATTGTACAGCATGGGGATCCCCGTCCCGCTCGTTGCGTACATCTGGATGAACAGGAAGTAGATCGCGCTCGGCGCTGCCTGGATCAGAACGACGAAGGCGGTGCCCATCCGGTCGGGCCACTTCCCTTTGCTGCGCGCCATGGAGGCGCCCAGCGGGATTCCCAGCAGCAGCGAAAGAGCCATGGCCATTGCGCCGAGCCTTGCGGAGACGGCCATTTTGGGCATGATGATCTTCGTGATGGGGTAGTTTTCGCGGTAGATCCACGATTTTCCGAGATCTCCGTTGAACAGCGCTTTATAAAAATCGAAAAGCTGCGCCGGCACGGGCTTGTCGAGCCCCTTGGCCGCGAGCTTCGCCGCGATGACCTCTTTGCTCATCTTCTCCCAGTTCGGGCCCAGGTACCCCTCGATCGGCATCAGGCGCAGCAGGCAGAAGATGGTGGTGACGATGATAAACAGGCTGAGCAGCGCCCTGAGAAACCGCTGCAGTATATATTTAAGCATGCTGGTGCATTCCTCCTGTCGGTTCGGGAATTTGGGAAGCCTCTCAGGCGATACGGGTGCGGCGCCGCTCCGCTCCAGAAGAAATCAGCCCCTCGCCCGCGGCAAGGGGCTGATCAATGCCCGGATGCGCTTAGCGCGCGAAAGGCGGTTTAGTTGGCCTTGGCCTTTTCCCACGCTTCGTAGGCCTTGTTGAACTCCTCCATGTTATAGGACTTCTCCAACAGGCGCATGCCCTTGTAGCGATAGGCGCAGATGCCGGCCATGGCGTCCTGCCTGTCGAAGACGGTAAGCCTGGAGGCGACATAGCCCTCGTTGTACTGGCGGAAGGGCATGAGCAGCGCTTCCTCGATCGCGTACTGCTCGGCGAGGGCAAACTTCTCAAAGCGCGCGTTCATATCCGACGACTCCGCGCGGGCGGCCTCCACGAGGGAGTTAAACACGAACTGCGGCTGGCCGATGAGCTCTTCATCGCTGATCACGCCGGACTTGTAATCCTCCTCGGTGTAGATGTGGCCGGTCTTGTACTCGTCGCCCAGAATAAATTCCTGGGAGCCGTACGTCCACCCGTAGCCGAACGGATCGAAATACGTGGAGGGATCGGCGAAGTCGGGACCCCAACCCGCTTCGAACAGACCCCAGAGGCCGGGGCGGCGAACCTCGCCGATGAAGTTCGTGGAGGGGCCGGCGTAGACGGTGATGTTGATGAAGTCGTTGCCCAGGACATCCTCAAGCTGTTTTTCAAGCAGTTGGCAGCTCTGGTCCATGTTGGGCTCCGAGGGATTGTAGAACACGGGGATCTCGATGGGGAACTTCACGCCCTCGGCGGCAAGCTCCTGCTTGGCGGTATCCCGGCACTGCTTAGCGAGCTCTTCGTCATAGAAGCCTTTGGCAAGCTCGGGCAGCTTTCCGTACTGGGTGTAATCCTTGCCCTCGCAATTGGCGAAGTTGACGGGGATCATAAGGTTCGTCACGAGCGCCTCCGCGTTGTGCGGATCGTAGGGGGACACGCAGTAGGTCTTGTTGAGGCCGTGCACGATGGACATGCGGAAGTTCTTGTTGTTGACCGCCACGCGGTAGTTGTCGCTGGCCGCTTTATCATCGAAGTTGGGGTTGAAGTTGAAGAGCATGTACATGATGCGGGCATCCTTCTTGGAGCCGTGCACATATTCGGCGTTTTCGCCTTCGAGCCAATCGTCGAGGATGGTCGTGGTGATCTTGCAGGAATCGATCTCGCCGCGCAGGAACATTTCGGGCGCGATGGAATCGGCCTGCGCATTGTATTTGCCGTTGATGCAGGTGAGGTAAACATGCTCCGCATCCCAATAGTTCTCGTTCTTATCCCAAACGTACTCCTGCTGGGGCTCCCAGCTCGAGCAGATGTAGGCGCCGCAGTAGAGGATCTTGTCGCGGTCGGTGCCGAAGGTGTTGTCCAGCACTTCTTCCTCCTCGCCCTCGCCGGGCGTGGCTTCCGGCGCGACCGTCGCCTCAGCGGGCTCCACCATCAGGGATTCATAGAATGCGCCGTTGATGGGCATATAGCAGCCGTAGGTGAGCAGGGACAGGAAGTAGGGGCATGGAGCTTTAAGCTGGAAGACGAGCGTGTAATCATCCTTGGCTTCAACGCCGAGCTGGCTGAAGTCGGTGATCTCGCCGCTGTAAATCTCGTTGCCGTTGACGAGGTAGTCGGTGACCAGATTCGGCATGTCGGAGCCGAAGTCGACATCGCACACCAGATGCAGCGCATACACGAAGTCGTGGGCGGTCAGCGGCGCATACTCCTCGCCCTCGCAGGTAAACCACTTGGCGTTCTCGCGCAGGTTGAACGTCCAGGTCAAACCATCCTCACTGACGTTCCAGTTCTCGGCAAGGCAGGGCACGACATTGCCGAAGGCGTCATACTCGACCAGCGTATCGATGAAGTTTGCCAAAGATATCTGGTTGTATGTAACGGAGGTCGTAAGGTAGTTCATCGTCGTGATCTCGGCCGAGTAGAGGTAGTCGTAGACCGTGTCGCTCGAATAAGCGATGCCGGTATACGAATCCTTGTCCGCCGAGGCGCCGCCGGACGGTTTGTTGCCGTCGCCGCATGCCGTGAAGACCGCGACGGCCATCACGAGCGCGAGCAAAAGGGCAAGCAATTTCTTCATGTCGTTCCTCTCCTTCATTATATGTTGTCCCGTAATGCGGGCCAAAAGAAATGCCTTCGAAATGTGTCGGTTCAAAAGTCGCGCCGGATGCCTTGAGACGATGCGAGGCTGCATATTAACACATAGGCCGGGCGCATCCCCGCCCGCCCGGCCCGTAAATCCGGCCGCGGCGAGGGGCATCCAAATTCTTCGCGCGATTTCCTGACGTTTTGCCGGGCCTCGTGCCCGCGGGTATGCCGATGACGACGTTGCCGCGTGCCGCGCGGTCCGAAGGCCGATCCTCGAAAAGTTTTGCGGTGCCGAATTCGCGAAATCCAAACCCCGGTCGGGCGCGGGATCCTGCGTGAACCCGATGATTTCCGGTGTAAGCGGTGCAACTTCCTTACGAGTATTGTTTCTCATAAGGATACATGCCTTTCATTAATTAACATAATATATCATTTGGTAATTCTTGTCAACGTATAGCCTGCGAAAAGAACGGCTTATTCCTTCATATTTATGAAGTATAATAGCGGTTTCCTTTAACTCATGCCAACCGCGGACCCGGCGGCTCGGCGATGGAGCAAACGGAACAAAAACGCGATATGAGTATGCGAAAGTTGCGCTTGAAGCCGGCGGCAGCGGCGTCCCGGAATATTCGGTCAATAAAAAACATTGAAAGGTTGCAAAAGATTGCCGGAGTGGTTTTCATAAGGCGATTTATCAACTAACAGCAAAGAGAAAAGCCGGAAAGTTTCCAGCTTTTGGCGCCTATAGAACATAACGATGGGCGGCTATAAAAGCAGCCTTTTGCTCAAATCCGCGTAAAGCCGATCGGCATTGCACGCATCACCGGCGCGACCTGTCACGTGAACCGCTATCGCTCGAAACACTTCGTTTTCGGCAAATACGGCGCCGCTTCGCACCGCGCAGGTAAAACACCGGTTAAATCTTTTGCCCCCATTTGATCGGAGGCGTGGAGACGACGTAGTATTCCCCATCCTCCTTGCCCGTGCTCGTCACCTCGTGCGGCACGCCGGGAAGGACGACGAAGGCTTCCCCCGCGCCGTATACGCGATCCTCGGCGTCCGTCCTGCAGCGAAGCTCGCCCTTAATTATGATGAAAACATGCTCGCTTTCCTCGTGTACGTGCATGTCCGCAGCCCCATCCGCGAGGATGACGTTATGCAGCACCGTGCATTTCATAGCCCCCGTTCCGGGCCCCCAGATCTCCCGTGCAAAGACCCTGCGGTGCATGGGCAATTCCTTTGCCGGAAGCGTGCTGACCTTGACCGAATACATAAGTATTTCCTCCTTATGCTTAAATACAGGCTTCCGCGATCCCCGCCCGCCCGCGCTTCATGGCCATGAACACTTTTTCCGGAGTGATCGGAAGATCGGTTATGAAAACGCCGACGGCATCGTGGATCGCATTTGCGATGGCCGCGGCCGTAGGCAACAGCGACGGCTCTCCGATGCCCTTCGCGCCAAAGGCGCCCGCGGCATCATAGCGCTCCACTGCGGCGGCCGCGATGGGCGGCACGTCCATGGCCGTCGGCAGGATGTAATTCGTGAACTGATCGTTGACAATCTTCCCGTTTCTGTACCAAAGCTCCTCATAACAGCCAAAGCCGACCCCCATGCCGACCCCGCCGAAAATCTGTCCTTCGAGCAGCAAAGGATTGAGCACTTTCCCGCAGTCGTGCACGGCATATATTTTAACGATGTCAAATTTGCCCGTTTCATCATCGACGTCGACGATGGCGATCTGCGCCGCGAAAACATGCGTGCCGTAAGGCTTCCCATGCCCGCTTTTCGGATCGAGCGTCATTGTGACGGGGTTGAACATGCCCTTGCCATGGACGGGCTTGCCGAGCTTCAGGCAGGAATAATGCGCGGCCGCGGCAATCGAAACGCAGGCCTGTTCGTAGCCCGATAAATAGATGCAATCGTCACCGGCGCGCAACTCTTTCGCAACGTCGCCCACTGCGATGTTGAGCATTATGGCCGCGGCATGAAAAAGCATATCCCTGCATTCCTCGGCGGCGAGTTTAACGGCGTTTCCTGTTATGTAGGTGACGCGGCTGGCAACCGAGCCGGTATCGTAGGGCGTATAGAGCGTATCCGAGCAGACCATGCGGATCTTATGATACGGTATGCCGGTTACTTCGCTCGCAATCTGGCACATGACGGTCGTCGATCCCTGGCCGATGTCGGTGGAACCCGTATACAATACGGCGCTGCCGTCGACCTCCACCTTCATATAGGCGGATGAAGGATTGGGGTATTCCGTGAAGCCTATGGGGTAAAACATGCAGGCGACGCCTTTTCCCCTATGGATCATTCCCAGTCACCTCCTTGCCTGGCAAGCTCGACCGCCTTATCGAGGCACTCCTCTACGGCCACGGTATTCATAACCATAGCCGTGGGCAGCACGGAGCCGTCGTGTATGAGATTGATCTTGCGAAAATGCAGCGGATTCATGCGGAGCATGGCTGCGCAGCAGTCGGTATGCGCCTCATAGGCAAAACCCAACTGCGTGACGCCGAACCCGCGCATGGCGCCGCCGACGGGGTTGTTGGTGTAGACGAGATAGCCGTCCACCCGGGTATTCGGTATGTTGTACGGGCCGCACGCGTGGATGGATGCTTTTGTGAGCGTCGATGCGCCCCAGGAAACGTAGGCGCCGCAATCGCTGACGATGCGTACCTGTCTGGCGTGGATAACGCCGTTTTTCATCAGGCCGGTCTTGTAATGAATCCGATACGGGTGGCGGATCGTCGTTGCGTTGAATTCATCCTCGCGGGAGAATTCGCATTTGACGGGTCTTCCGGTTTTAATGGCCAGCAAGGCGACGGCGGGCTCCATCGTCGGTTCGTTCTTCCCGCCGAAGCCTCCGCCTATCGCGGATGCGCTCACGTGAATGCTGCTGATCGGCCGTTCGAGCATTTTTGCCAAATCCGCCGCCAACTCGAACGGTTTCTGAACGGACGACCTGACGACGAGCTCGCCCGTGATTTCGTCGACATAGGCGACTGCGGCATGGGTTTCGATCGGGCAGTGCTCCACGCCGGGCGTGGAAAAATCCTGCTCGACGATCAGTTCCGATTCGGCGAAGCCTTTTTCCACGTTCCCGTATGCAATATACTTATAAAAAGCGACGTTGCTTTTTCTGTGGAGCTTGAAGCTGTCGTCCTTCATGGCTTCCACTGGATCGGTGAGGCAGGGGAGGTCCTCATACTCGACCCGGATCAGCGACAGCGCGCTTTCCGCCGCCTCCTGCGTTTCGGCCGCCACCGCGGCGATGCAGTCGGAATATTGGCGCACGGTGTCGGTCACAAAATATGGTTGATCAAACACCGTGATGCCATAGATGTTGTGCTTCACATCTCGCGCCGTCACAACCGCAACGACGCCCGGGTGCGCTTCGGCCCGGGAAACATCAATGCCGAGTATGCGAGCCGATACCCTGTCCGGATGCTTGATTTTACAGTGAAGCATGCCGGGTATGGAAAAATCCGCGCCGTATCTCGATTTTCCCGTCACCTGCTGCGCCGCGTCCAACCGCGGGAGGGATATGCCGATTCCCGTTTCCCTAGCTTTCATCGCGCTTCGCCTCCAACTCCCCGCTCGCGGCGGCGATCGCCCGGACGATATTCACATAACCGGAACAGCGGCAGATATTGCCCGCGATGCCCTCGCGGATTTCGGCCTCGCCGGGATGCGGGTTCTCCCGCAAAAGAGCGGCGGCCGCGAGTATCATGCCGGGCCCGCAGTATCCGCACTGGACCGCGGCATGCTCGATGAAAAGCTCCTGAAGGCGCGTGAGCTTAGCGTGCCGTATACGTGGTGAATATACTCGGCGTCCTGGCCGCCCATGTGATGGCTCCTCTCCAGCGGCACGCCGAACATCTCCATGTACGCCTCGTCGCACGCCCTGACGATCGCGCTGTCCTCCGGCACGCGCATATAAGGCTTAGGCATGCGCTCCCAACCCTTGATTTCGTATTCCATTTCGTCATATTCATCCCTGAGGCGATCCAAGATCCTGAGAAAATCCGCTTTGACGCTGTCCGGGGTATTGGGCGGCGCGACGCGGGTGTCGATGGTGAAGGAACACTCGTCCGCGTATGTGTTCGCGGCATGACCGCCGTGGTATGTCGTAATGCTCATATTCTGCGCCAGATTGCAGCCTGGAATGGGCTTAATGAACTCCTCGCGGTATTGGAGCAGCGCATTTACGGCGCGCATGCCCTTGAGCATGGCGTCCGTAGAAGGATGCGGGCGGTGTGCCGGGGCGGGCGCGCTTTTGTAGGTAACCGTGGTGTTGAACGCATATCCGATCTCTACGCCCAGCTTCTTATCGGAAACGTCCATGGAAATGCCGAAATCACCCTTGAGATACCCTCTGTCGATCAACCATTTGGCGCCATGCACGCCGCCGTTCTGCTCGTCGACCACCAGGCTCAGATTAACTGTGCCTTTGGGAACAAAGCCCAGTTCCTTGAGCAGACCCATGGCAAAAAGCGCGCATGTATTGCCGGATTTCATGTTCGCGGCGCCGACGCCGTATACGTTTTGCTCGGTGATATCGCCGGAAAACATGCCGTGCTCGCCTTGCGCGGGAGGTCTTGGATGCGTGTCCAGATGGCCGTTGAAGAGGAACGTCGGTCCGTCCTCACCCGCCCAGTCACACATGACGTTGAGCCTGTTCTCATTGACGCCGATCACCCACGGGTCAAATCCAAAGGACTGCAGCCATTTCACATATACTCTGCCGCAAAGCCCATCCGTCGCATCCGTCTTGGCAAAGGTCTGTTCGCTCGGTATCCGTATGGATTCCGAAAGGCATCGGAGGATGTCGTCCCGCCGCTGCTGCACAATTTCATGCATCCGCTCTCCGGTAATCATGCTTATCATTCCCTTCGTATAGATTCCATGCCTTCGACTTTTGGATGAATCGCAATCGCGCCGTTCGGTCACGACGATGCCTGAACCCTAAGCAGACTGATTTAGGATCTCAAACACGATTCGGTGTTCCGCGATCTGTAAACCCTCAATTTGGACGATCAAATGCTTTTGTGCTAGAATGTCAACGCGTACATTATAGCATGGGCGTTTTGGGTTGTATAATATGCATTGATTAACCGCATATAAGCGAAATTGAAATATGAAGGCCGCGTTCGCATATTGCATTAGAATATAAACAGCGAGTTGTCTTCGTGATAAAGCGATTTCGAATGACCGATTCCCGCATTTTTGCGATCAGGCTAAGGATTGACAATAAGGGTATTCATCAAAATTTAACATATTTCGCTTCCGGTCGCCGCTTGCTCCCGCCGCCATATCCGGCCGGACATTCCGGAGCGATATGGCACAGGCTGATTTTCCCATATATAAAATCAATGCCGGTCGGTAAAATCCGCCGGCAGCATCGCTGAGGATGAGGCTCGCAGAATTATTGTTTTTCGATGCCGAACAGAGCCGCCCCGATCCGATTCACAGGGATAGCGGGGAGAATTTCGCATACTTGACCCAGAGCTCGAGGAGCGCTTGCGCGGTATCGCTCATGGCGCGATTTCTCGGCACCATCGAAATAAAATATGAGCAGGGCCGCCTGCCCTCCACGATCAGGGGAAGCGTGACGATCGTATCCTGAAACAGCAGTTTGTTATAGTATGGCATCAGGTCGGTAAACACGCCGATTGCGAGGTCCCTGCTGATGGCGCTGTTGATCAGCGTAATATTGTTCGAATAGAACAATACTTCCCGGTTGGTTTGCTTGAGAATATCCCAAAACGACTGTGCAAACGAAGGATTGCTCAGCACCCAGCTTTTCTGGATCAACTGCTCGGGCGTCAGCGCGTTTTCATTGAATAATTCGCCATGCCGGCTTACGCCCACAGTCAGGTAAGACTCCGCAAGCAGCATGCAATCATATTTTTCATTCAGCTCTTTATATGTGTTTTCGAGCGTCACGGCGATGCCGAAATCGTATGCGCCGCTGTCGATTGACTCAATCATCTGGGAGTAATCCAGCTCGTTTATAACGAGCTCCACGTTCGGGAAGGTCTTGTGAAACATGGCCGCGACCTGCGCGATATACGCATAAAGCCCGTAATTCGCCATGCCGACGGCCACCCGGCCTTTTTTCGTGTTCGTCCTTGAAAGGGGAAACGCCTCGATGGCGTCGATGTTCGTCACGATCTGAAGGCAGAGTTTATAGATTTCCTTGCCGAAGCTTGTCAACTCGCATCCGGTTCGCGTCCTGTAAAAGATCTGCATCCCCAGATCCTTTTCGAGCAGCTTGACGGATTGACTGATTGCGGATTGGGACACATACAAATCCTTGGCGGCCTGCTGAATGGTGCCCTGGTGTGCCACTCCAACGATATATCGCGCCTGCTCAATCGTCATCCCGATCTCCTCCCCCATTCCGCATTGCCGCTATCCCGACATGATGTCGATTCATATGCAACAGGCGTGTTGTCTCCCTGCCGGTCCGCCCCGGGAACAGAACCCGGCGCATTGATATTTAAATCGAAAGCGGAAACACCGATCATCCGCTTACTGACAGGATAGCCTTTAAGCTTGGGCATGTCAAGGCTGACGTCGGACCGTTTGCATAGGAGCCCGGACGCAAACGGGGGTTTTGCTACCGGAAGAAGCAAATCGAGGTTGCCGAACGGTTGCCGGAATGAACTTTCGCAATGCGATTTATTTGTTTTAGGGCGCGAAAAAAGCTACATAAAACCCAGCTTTTTGGTGGCAGCGTTTATATGCCCCTATAGGGGCCGGCCGGCGTCACGCGCTTTTCGCCGGCGGAACGGTGCTCCCCGCACCGCATTGCGCGCCGGCCCCGAGGTAGCGCATGAGCGTGCCGGATAAAAGGTATGTCGCGGCCAGCGCCGCGAGCCCGGCGGTGAGCTTCGCGACGATCATGGGCAGGATCATTTCCCTGGATACGCTTGAGACGAAGGCGAGGTCGTCCCCAAACACGAAGGCCGCGCCAATCGCGAAGCTGATGTTGATGAGTTTGCCCTTGTCATCCATGTCTTTGATGGAATCGAACATGGGGATGCAGTTGGCCAAGGAATATATGAGCCCGCCTACGGCGCTTTCAGCGACGTTCATGCGCGCGCCGAGGGAAGCGAAGGGCCTTTTGAGCAGCCTTCGCAGAAACGCGCAGAAGGGATACGCCCCGGCCAGCGCCAACGCGATGCTCCCGATGGTCGTAAGGCTCGCGGAGAGAGGCGCAAGCCCGCTTACGGGCTCCCAGCCTGTAAGCAGCCGTATTGCCGAGAGCGCAAGGCCGAGCGAGATCACCCAGGATATGAGCTTGCCGATAAACAGGAACGCGCGCACGCACTGCTTGCGAAAGAACAGCAGCCCGCATATGAGAAGGGCGGAGAACAGCAGAAGGGGCACTGTGTTGGCGACGAGCATGCGCGCCGGGAAGCCTGCGGCGAATCCCCCGCACAGGCAGCCGAGCGGCACCGCGGCGATGCCGCACATCGTGCCGCAGGCGAACAGCGGGTGGTCCTTCTCCTCGAGCATCTCGAGCGCGACGGGTATGATGAACAGCGTCGTATTGCCGATCGTGGAACTGATGATCACGCCCGCGTAGAGGCCCGCCTCACGCGAGGCCGCAAGCTCCACGGAAAGGGTATAGCCGCCCATGTCGCAGGGGAACAGCAAGCCGGGGATCATGGCCGGATCTATGCCGATCCGCGCGCAGAGCGGCCCCACGGCCGGCTTGAGCGCCGCGCCGATCAGGGGCGCGAGCGAGATGATGCCGATCATGGACAGCGCGAGGGTGCCGAGCGTTTTAAAGCCGTTCTCAAACTCCCCGCCAAGGCCGAGCCTGTTGCCCATGAGCCGGTCGAGCGCGCCGACGACGAAAAACAGCGCGAGTATCATAAGGATGATCTCTGAAATCTCCATATCTGACCGCCGGCCGTCAATGCGCGCCGCTGCCGGCGCGGTACAGCGCCTCCACATCCCAGTCCACGAAGCCCGTGCGCCGGATGTACGCCTTGAGCTCCGCCTCCTCGGCGGTGGCCTTCTCGGCAAGCTCGAGAAGCCGCAGGGCCTCCTCGGGCGGGAAGACGATCACGCCGTCCGCATCGCCGAAAACGATATCCCCCGGATTCACCACGGCGCCCCCGCAGCACACGGGGACATCCACCACGCCGTTCGAGCCGCAGGGGTTGGTCGTGACCGAGGAAAGGCCCGTGCAGAACACCGGGAACTCCATCCTCAGGATCGCCGCCGAGTCCGTGGCCGGGCCGTCGATGACGAGCGCCTCCATGCCCCTTTGCCTGGCCGTGGCGGCGACGATCTCGCCCGCGCAGGCGAATACCTCGTCCCCGCCCCGGTCCACGACGATCACGGAGCCGCGCGGGGCCTTCAAAAGCGCGTAATAGAGCGCGTTGTTGTCCCTTTCGAGCGTGCGGACCGTATACGCGGGCCCTATGATCTTGAATTTCCCCGAGAGCGGCTTGATGCGGGGCAGCATGTAGTTGCCCTGTAAATAATGGCCGATCTGCGCCGGGTCGATGTTCATGAAGCGTTCCCTGAGTTCCGCCGTGAGTTCCATGTTAAGCTCCTTGTTCGTTTTTATGCGTAAAGATGGCACGCCACCGCGCTCGTCCCGCATTGCCGCGCCTCCGGGCGCTCCTTGGTACAGATCGGCATCGCATGCGCGCAGCGGCTCGCGAAAGCGCAGCCCGCGGGCGCGTTCGCCGGCGAGGGCACGTCCCCCTGGAGGATCTGCCTCTTCCTCTGCGCGTGCGGGTCCGCGACGGGCACGGCCGAGAGCAGCGCCTGCGTATACGGGTGCAGCGGGCACTCGAAGAGCGTTTCGCATTCGGCGAGCTCCACCATCCTGCCCAGGTACATGATGCCGATTCTGTCGCTGATGTGCCGCATGACGGAGAGGTCGTGCGAAATGAACATATAGGTGAGGCCGAATTCCTTCTGCAGCTCCTGGAACAGGTTGATGATCTGGGAGCGGATCGACACGTCCAGCGCGGACACCGGTTCGTCCGCGACGATGAACTTGGGCTTCAGGATCAGCGCCCGCGCGATGCAGATGCGCTGCCTCTGCCCGCCCGAGAACTCGTGCGGGTAGCGCTCCGCATGCTTTTCGGACAGGCCGCAGATCTCCATCATCTCGCGCACGCGGTCCGTGCGCTCCCTTTGGTCCCCTATGCCGTGCGCGAACAGAGGCTCCGCGATGATGTCCCGCACCTTCATCCACGGGTTGAGGGAGGCGTAAGGGTCCTGGAAGATCTGCTGCATCTGCCTGCGCTTGACGCGCATCTCCTCCTTGGACAAGCGGCTCAAATCGACCCCCTCGAACAGCACCCGGCCCGCGGTGGGCTCCTGGAGGCGCAGCATCACGCGTCCGGTCGTGGATTTGCCGCAGCCGGATTCGCCCGCGATGCCGAGCACCTCGCGCTTTTTGATCTCGAAGGAAACGCCGTCCACAGCCTTCACCCGGCCTATGGTCCGCTTGAGCACGCCGCCCTTGATCGGGTAGTATTTCTTCAGTCCCTCCACCGCGACGAGCGCGGCGCTTTCGCTTTGCGTGATCTTTTCCATGCTTCCCCCCTCAATCGACTTCCCAGCACCGGCAAAGGTGCCCGCCGGCGATGTCCCTGAGCTCCGGCCTTTCCGCGAGACACCTCGGCTTGGCGAGGGAGCAGCGGGGCGCGAACACGCAGCCTTTCTCGATCGATCCGGGCGAAGGCACGCTGCCTCGTATGGAATACAGCTTCTTGCCCTTGTTGGACAGCGAAGGGATCGATTTGAGCAGCGCCGCGGTATACGGATGCGCGGGGTGGTCGAAAAGCTCGAACTTTTCCGCCTCCTCCACGACCTGCCCGGCGTACATGATGATCACGCGCTCGCAGATGTCCGCGATGACGCCCAGGTCGTGCGTGATCATCAGCGTGGCGGCGCCGGATTTCTCCTTCATGCCGCGGATGAGATCGAGTATCTGCGCCTGTATGGTGACGTCGAGCGCCGTTGTCGGCTCGTCCGCGATGAGAAGCTGCGGGCTGCACGACATGACCATGGCGATCATGACGCGCTGCCGCATCCCGCCCGAGAGCTCGAAGGGATAGCGCTTTGCGGCCCCCTTCGGGTCGGGGATGCCCACCATCGCAAGAAGGCTTACTACGCGCGCGTCGATCTCCCGCCGATCCGGCCTGTTGTGCAGCCGGATCGCCTCGGCGATCTGTTTTCCCACCGGGACGACCGGGTTGAGGCAGGTCATGGGCTCCTGGAAGATCATGGAGATGCGGTTGCCCCGGATGCGCCGCATGCTCTCCCTGTCGCAGGAGAACAGGTCGCGCCCCTCGTAGAGGATTTCGCCCTGCGCCCTGCACGTTCGCCTGTCGGGCAACAGGCCCATGATCGCCAGCGAGGAGACGGATTTGCCGCAGCCCGATTCGCCCACGAGCCCCACGGTCTCCCCGGCGCCGATGTGGAAGCTCACGCGCGACACCGCCGTGACCCAGCTTCGCTCGCTCCTGAACTGGATGGAAAGATCCTTTACCTCGATTAAACGCTTGCTCATCTGCTTCCCCCCCCCTCACTCTGCGATCTTGGAGTCCAGCGCGTCGCGCAGGCAGTCGCCCAGGAGGTTGAACGCCAGGCAGGTCAGGAATATGGCGATGCCCGGGAACAGCGCGACGTGGGGGGCTGTGACGACGTAATTCCTGCCGGAGCTGAGCATGGTCCCCCATTCCGGGGTCGGCGGCTGCGCGCCGAAGCCCACGAACGAGAGGGCCGCGCCGGTGAGGATGGCGCTGCCTATGCGCATGGTGATGTACACGATCGCGACCGAGAAGGTGCCCGGCAGGATGTGGCGGAGTATGATCCAGCGGTCCTTGAGGCCGATCGCCCGCGCGGCCTCGACGTAGACGAGGTTTTTGAGCTCGATCGTGTTGCCGCGGATGATGCGGGTGAATATGGGCACCGTGTAGACCGCGACCGCGATGACCACGTTCCATGTGCCCGTTCCGATGAGCGCGATGATGCCTATGGCAAGCAGCATCCCCGGGAAGGCCAGCAGCACGTCGCACGCGCGCATGACGACGGTCTCGTACAGCCCGCCGTAATACCCCGCCGTCACCCCGAGCACGGTGCCGACGAACGCGCCCGCGAACACGGAGATGAGGCCGATCTGCAGCGTGTATTTTGCGCCGTGGATCACGCGGCTGAATATATCCCTTCCGTATTCATCCGTCCCGAAAAGATGGGCGAGGCCCGGTCCCTCGAGCGTATGGTCATAATCCGGCGCAGCCAGGTCGAAGGGCGCGATCAGGCCCGGGAAGGCGACGCACAGGATCAAAAAGAGGATGAAGGCCAGCGAGACGACGCCCGTCGGGTCGGACGCGACCTTGCGCAAAATCCTTCGCAGAGGGGAGTCGATGCGTTCCCGCGCGTTCTTTTTTTTCGCAGCGCTTGAAATCTCCATGAATCCTCCTCAGCTGTCCAGACGTATCTGGGGATTGATGATCGCGTACATCAGGTCCGTGACCATATTGATAAAAAGGAACGTAAACGAGAAAAGGAGCATGCAGGCCTGTATCACCGGATAATCGCGCTCCGTGACGGAGGCGATCAAAAGCCGCCCGACCCCCGGCCAGGCGAATACGCTCTCCACAACGACGGACCCGCCCAGCATGAAGCCGAGCTGCATCGCGCTCATCGTGACGATGGGGATCAGCGCGTTTCGCAATGCGTGCTTGAGGATCACCTGCCACTCGCGCGCGCCCTTGGCCCGGGCGGTGCGCACGTAGTCCTGCCGGAGCGTTTCGAGCAGGCTGTTCCGCCCGAAGCGCGCCATCGTCGCCACGACGTGCGCGCCGAGCGTGAGAGACGGCAGGACGATGTTTCTTACCCCGCCGTACCCTCCCGAGGGCAAAAGTCCCCAGCGCACGCAGAAAAACTGCACGAGCAGTATGCCCAGCCAGAACGCGGGGATGGAGATGCCCGAGACCGAAACCACCATGATCGAACGATCCAGCCACCTGCCGCGGTTGATCGCCGAGAACACGCCCAGCGGGATGCCGACCAGGGCGGCCCAGATCAGCGCGCTGAAGGCAAGCTGGGCCGTGGGCACGATGCGGTTGGCCATCAGCTCCGCGACCGGCTTGTGGGAGCGGTAGGAATAGCCGAAATCGCCCTGGAAGAGCTTGCCCATGTAGATCAGGTACTGCCTGACGATGGGTTGGTCCAGCCCCAGCTCGGCGCGCACGAGCGCAACGGTTTCCGCCGAGGCGTCCTCCCCCGCCACGAGCCGGGCGGGATCGCCCGGCAGGATGCGGATAAAGAGGAAAATCACGATGGAAACCAGAAGCAAAATCGGGATCATGGCGGCGATCCGTCGAACGATGTAGCTCAGCACAATTTAACCTCCGGCGGGAAACGATCTTGATAATGAATTGTCTTATCAGTGATGGCACGGATAAGACAATTCGGCTTTAACGGATGGTTGTGAACCCGGCGCGGCCGTTTTCAGCCGGCTGTCCGGTATCCCTGGCTCAGCACGATCTGGCCGCAGGCGGTGATGTAAATGCCTTGGACATTGGAATTCTTGGCCCAGAGCACGCCCGGCGTGTCCACGAAGATCCAGGGCGCGTCCTCGACGATGATCCGCTGCATCTCGGCGTACGCGGCGAGCCGCTCGTTCTGATCCGTGGAGGAGAGGCCGATCTGGATGAGCTCTTCCACGCGCTCGTTGGTATAGTAGGAGTAGTTCGACCCGCCGTCGCAGGACCACGTGGCCCTCGTCAGGATGGGCCTGGTCGCCCAGTCGGCTTCCATGGTGGACGGGCCCCAGCCGCCGCAGCGCAAATCGTGCACGCTCTCCTCGGGCCTCGCGCTGCAGATCTCGTTCATCTGGGCCTTCTCGTAGGACGCGATCTTCAGATCGACGTTGATCAGCGCGAGCTGCTGCTGGAGGAACTCGGCCATCTTCTGCGACTTGGAGGTCGTGTTGATGTACAGCGTACAGGAGAAGCCGTCGGGGAAGCCCGCCTCGGCAAGCAGCGCCTTGGCTTTCTCCGTGTCGTATTCGTACATGGTCTGCGCTTGGTATCCCCAGTCGCACGAGGCCATGCTCGAGGTGGACGGCACGCCGTAGCCGTTCTCGACGACCTGGACGAAGGCCTCGTTGTCGAACGCGTAGTTGAAGGCCTGGCGCACGCGCACGTCGTTGAACGGCGCCTTTTGCGTGTTCATCTCGAAGAAGAGCACGAGGTTGCCTTCCTCGCACATCACGTCCAGCCCGGTCTGGGTACTTAGGAGCTGGAACTGGTCGCTGGGCACGGGGTAGATGACGTCGATCTCGCCGGTCTGCAGCCCTGCAACGCGCGTGGCGGCCTCGGGCCTCGGCAGGAACTTGATCGAGGAGAAGCGCGCCATGGCGTCCGCGTTCCAGTAATCCGCATTGCGCACGACGCTTACGTGATCGCCGTCCATCCACTCGCCGAAGACGTAGGGGCCCGTTCCCGCGGGATGGGTCGAGATGTCCTCGCCGGATTCGATCAGCTTGGGCGAGAGCATCATGCAGGACTGGTGCGCGAAGGCGTTCAGGATCGGCGCGAACGAATACTTGAGATTCAGGCGCACGGTGTACGCGTCGATGACCTCGACGGTGTCGATGCACTCGATCAGCGACCTGCGGCTCAGGCCGTTAGCGGGGTCGAGCGCGCGCTCGAGGGTGAGCTTGACCGCCTCGGCGTTGAAATCCGCGCCGTCGTGGAACTTGATCCCCTGGCGCAGCTTAAAGGTGATCACGGTCGCATCCTGCTCGACCAGAGGCAACTCCTGCGCAAGAACCGGGATGATGTTGTTCTCTTCATCATAGCCCAGGAGGCCTTCGTAGACCGTAGAGAAGATGGTTGACGCAAGCGTGTCCGTGGCGGACCAGGGATCGAGCGAAGTCGGGTCGTTATCCAGTCCTACCGTCAACTCCGTGAGCACCTCCTCGGTCGGCTCGGGGGAGGCGGGGGCCGGGCTTTCTCCACCTGCGTCGTTGGGCGTAGGCGCGCTCGTGGGTCCGCTTTGCTCCTTGGCGCATCCCCCGAGGACGCCCATGATCATCATCGTGCCCAGGAGCACGGCGAGCACCGTTTTAAGCGTTTTCTTCATGACTGCATCTCCTTTTTATTTGGGTTATTCACACGTCGGCGGACGTGGAATCCGTACGGCGCCGGCTCAGTTCGGCTGGATGGAGGCGCTTTTGGCATACACTTCGGGCCTGCGGTTTTTCAGCGAGGGCACGCTCTCGCGCACGCGGCGCACATAATCGAGATCCATGTCCGCGAGCACGACCGCTTCCTTGTTGGGCGCGGCCGCGACCACGGTGCCCCAGGGGTCCACGATCATGGAGCTCCCGTTGCTCTGGTAGTATTTCTTCACGCCGATCTGCCCGGCCGCGATCATGTAGGCCTGGTTTTCCACGGCGCGCGCGCGCACGAGCGTCTCCCAGTGATCCTTGCCGGTGTTGAGGGTGAATTCGGCCGGAAGCGTGAGCACCTCGGCCCCCGCGAGGGCCTGCGCGCGGAAAAGCTCCGGAAAGCGGAGGTCGTAGCAGATGGCAAGCCCGATTTTGGCGAAGTCCGTCCGGCACACGACGATCTGGCCGCCCGCCTCCACCGATTCGGATTCGAGATAGCGCGGGCCGCGCTCTACATCCACGTCGAACATGTGCACCTTCCTGTATTTGGCCGCGCACCTGCCCGCGGGATCGAAGAAAAGGGTCGTGTTGAAGCATTTGTCGGACCCCGCGATCTTTTCGTAGATGCTGCCGCCATTAAGCCATATGCCGAGCTCGTATGCGAGGGAGCCGAGGAAATTAAACGTGCGGCCGCCTTCGAGATGCTCGGCGTTGGCGGCGACGTCCTCGCTCAGGCCCGAGAAGTTGAAAAGCTCCGGCAGGACCACGAGCTTGGCGCCCGCGCCGGCCGCGGCGCGGATGAGCGCCTCCGCCTTTTTCAGGTTTTCGTCCTTGTTGTCCTGCGAATCCATCTGGATCGCCGCCGCGCGGATGATGCTGGCTTCCATTTCAAGCTCCTTTATCTTTCACGCGCCGAACGCGTAGGTTTTGTATTCGTATTGATTCGGCGGCCCGACGGCGACCATGATTTGTCCGAGCGCGGGCCTCGCGATCACGGATGCCGCCGTGATCGTGTCGGACTCCTCGTCGCCCGGCATGCGGCAGATCGGGTAGGGGCCCTGCCGGTCCCGGAGGATGGCCTGCATCCTCCCGGCGTCGAGGCCGCCCGCGTTCTCATGGAGCAATTCGCGCATGCGCGCATAGCGCGCCCTGGAGTTCGCGAGTCCCTCGCCGCCGTGCGCCTCGTATTCCATGAGCTCCGGGCTCAGGTAATGGTTGGAGTGGCAGAGTATGCCGTCCTCGGCGCGCAGCACCGCGTGGCGCCCGGCCGTGGTCTCCATGTCCGCGATGTCGCCCGCGGCGTCCGTCATGATGAGGTTGCGCGAGGACGCGCGCCGCACGCGCGAGAGGTGCGTGAGCGCGTCCGCGACCCGCTCGTGCGTCAGGGCCAAGCGCGAGAGAAGGTAGCGCGGGAACCCGATGCGCCACCCGCCGCAGGTGAGGAAATTGCCGAATACCCCCACGCCCCTGTCGTTGATGCCTATGTAGGAAACCTGCCCCGCAGGCGTGAACTGGAGGATCGAAGGCCCGCCCTCGGGCATGATCCGCGTGACCACGCCTATGTTCGCGTAAAACGCGGGCAGATCGGCGTCCTGGCCGATCAAAGCCACGCCGTCCGCCGTGCGGCTCGCGTGCACCGCGTAGGTCGTGCATTCGTCCCCGGTTTCGAGCTGCCTGTGCAGCTCGGCGCGCAGCTGCAGCGCGTACGCCTCGCTCAGGCCGATGCCCGCGCCCTCCGCGAGCCCCTCGACCTCCTCGTCAAAAAAGGCCGCGTACTCGCGAACGTACCCGCGGAATTCCAAAGCAAGCCGGTCCACCTTTTCCTTGGATATCCACGGCTTGGAGAGCAGCTTGGCGTTCACGCAGTCGAGGTGCTCTTCGATGAGCGTCCGGCACGCTTCGCCATATTGACGGCCGATCTCCCGGTGAGAGCCGCGAAACGTATAAAACGGAAACGTCCGTTCCGAAACCCGCGCGTTTGCGGCGTCTGATTGTGGGGACATGTTCATGTTCCTTTCGGCAGATGGAGTTCGCCTGTGGCGCTGATGATCGAATGCGACCGGATGCTCAAAAATCGCTTGCCCTTTGACATTCTCATGATATATGATTGGTTCGGGCGAAGCAACATGCATGTTGTGTATATCTAATCCGTTTTTACAGCCAATTTGGCGTTGATTACGGCGTCTACACCCATCCATGCGGGCCGTTTTCGGCCGCGTACGGGCATATCCGCATAATCCGAAAGGAGCGCAGGCGTATGAACGAGGCATTCTTTTCCTTGAAAGACCTGATCGAAATGAAGGAATACGCGCCGACCCGGATTTTTTCCCTTGCGCCCAATCCGGAACAAATCGAGGTTCGGCATGTCACATCGATCGAGCGCGCGACCAAGGGCTTCATCCGCCGCGGCGAATATGTGCTCACGACGGCCGTGTATTGGACGACGGAGGAGAAGTTCCTCCAGTTCGTGAAGGAGATTTATCTGGGCGGCGCGGTGGCCATCGCCTTCTCTTTCATGGAAAACGCGGACGGCGTGCCCGAGTCGGTCAAGGAGTTTGCCCGCGAAAGGCAGTTCACGCTCATACAGCTCCCGTGGCAATACCGCTTTGCCGACATCATCGCGGACGTGCTCAAGCGCATCGAGCGCCAGCAGCGGCAGATCATCGAGTCGTGGAACGAATTGCAGAACGAGCTTCTTACCGCCTACCTGCACCACTCGACGCTCCACGCGGCGGTGCGCATCATCGCGAAGCACCTGACCGGGCAGAACCCGACCTGAGGGCGCGGTCTCGCCGTGACTGGTCCGGAGGGAGCGGCAGCGACGGCAGCGGTTGCCGCGCCGGTCCGGAGGGAGCGGCAGCGAAGGACCGGCGCGGCATATAATGATGTGGCGCGCTGCGTCGGGAGTACGGCGCCCACCCCGCGCCGATCTGCTCATCCTCGACGAGGACAGCCCGTGCTGCGAGTCACGGCCAAACGTGCTTGATCACATCTCGCTCGTATTGGATCTTTGAATGGTGCGACGAGCAGCGCTAATCACCTTCCTCTCGGTAGGTGTGGCT
>MWBW01000006.1 GCA_002069725.1 Firmicutes bacterium ADurb.Bin248
ATTTCTCTCTCTTTGTGTTCGATATTTGTTATCTCGAGGTGTTCCACATCCAGCAGTTTTGAGATACAATCAGAGGGAAGCATATCCGTCTCCTTTGTCTTGTAGGTTTTGTGTGTGGTAACCTTAGTCTACAAGATTTTGAAGCGGTATGCTTCCCCTTTTTATCCCTTCACCCCAATCTTTAGTGTAGAGCCTTCTTATTATGAATGACGACGGTTCGTCGGGGCGTTTCAGCTTTCCAGCCTTTCCCGGAGCGCCGTGAGGCTCCGGTTCATCCTGCGCACGGTGGAGAGCGCCTGGTCGCGCCCGTCGCCGCTGAAGCCTTCCAGAAGCGTCGAGAAAATCACCTCGAAGTCGATGTCGCACCAGCGCGCGTACTCGTTGCCCTTCGGGGTGAGGGCGATGCGCACGCAGCGCGTGTCCTTCCTGTCCCGCACGCGCTTGACGAAGCCCGCGGCTTCGAGGCGCTTGAGCGACACGCCCGCGCTCGCCTTGCTGACCTGCAATTTCTCGGCAAGTTCGTTCTGCGTGGGGTTTTGCAGTTCGCGTATCGCGAAGAGCATCTGCGGCTGGCCGGGATACAGCCCGTACTTGCTCAGCATCCTCTGCATGCAGGCGTTGTAGGTATGGAACAGCGAGCGGAACTCCGCGCCCGTTTCGTGGTAGATGCTGCTCTGCGCCATAAAATCCTTTCCCCAAACGGCGAATTCTATATATCAAGTATGGGACTGCTGGAAAAACTTGTCAAGCATAAAGTAAGTCGGTTTATTGACCATTTTGTCGCATGGCGACCGCGCTTAAACGATTAAGTGTTTTTTATTGCGAAAGAACGCGAATCATGCTAGAATTTAAGCTGCGCAAGAATGCGAAACTATTGAAAGAGGACGGAACATGGGCAGGATAGACTGCGAGAGAATCATCAAGCGCATGGAGGAACAGCTCTCCGGCACTTATCAGATAGAACTCCACCAGGCGACGACGGTGCAGCTTCACAACGCGCTTGCCGAGGCCGTCATGATGGAGATCGCGCCCGCCTGGCGGGAGAGCCGCAGGGCGCACGAGAGCGTGCGCCGGGCCTACTACATCTCGGCCGAGTATTTGATGGGGCGCATGGTGTTTTCAAACCTGTATAACCTTGGCATACTCGAAGAGATGGGCGCGCTTCTTCGCGCGCGCGGGGCGGACATCCGCCGCATGGAGGAAATCGACGACGCGGCGTTGGGCAACGGCGGTCTGGGCAGGCTCGCCGCTTGTTTTTTGGACAGCGCCGCCGCGCACGACCTGCCTCTGGACGGTTACGGCCTCCGCTATAAATGCGGCCTGTTCAAACAGGCCTTCGAGGACGGCTTCCAGATCGAGAGGGCGGACGACTGGCAGCGCTTCGGCGATCCCTGGAGCAAGCGTCGGGACGACAAGACCGTCGTGGTGAGCTTCGCGGACCAGCAGGTGCTCGCGGTGCCCTACGACATGCCGATCATGGGCTACGGCACGGCGAACATAGGCACGCTGCGCCTCTGGCAGAGCGAGCCGCTCGAGGAACTCGATTTCCGGCTTTTCAACGAGCAGGAGTACGCGCTGGCCGTGCGCGACAAGAACGCCGCGGAGGACATCACGCGCGTGCTCTATCCCAACGACAGCACGCCGGCGGGCAAAAGGCTCAGGCTCAAGCAGCAGTACCTTCTTTCGAGCGCGACGCTGCAGGACGTCATCCGCCGCTACAGGCGCGTGCGCGGCGGCGACCTCGCGGGCTTCGCGGCCCACTGCGCGGTGCAGATCAACGACACGCACCCGACCGTGGCGATCCCGGAGCTGATCCGGCTGCTCATGGCCGAGGGCATGGGGTTCGACTCCGCGCTCAACATCGCGCGCAACACCTTCAATTTCACCAACCACACCATCATGGCCGAGGCGCTCGAGCGCTGGGACGCGGACTTGTTCCACAGCGTGGTGCCTCAGCTTACGGATATCGTCCTGCGCGTCAACGGCGCGCTCAACGACGAGCTTCGCGCCGCGGGCGCGGGGGAGGAGCGCAAGCGCCGCATGCAGATCGTGCGCGACAACACGTTCTTCATGGCGCCGCTGGCGATCTACGCCTCGAGCTACGTCAACGGCGTGGCGCGCATCCATACGGAGATACTCAAAAACGACGTGTTCTCCGACTGGTACGCGGTCTATCCGCAGCGTTTCCAGAACAAGACCAACGGCATATCGCAGCGCCGCTTCCTGGGCCTGTGCAATCCCGAACTGACGGGACTTCTCGCCGAGCGCATCGGAGACGGCTTCCTGAGCGATCTCAACCGGATCGGGCGGCTTCGCGAGCAGATCGACGACGATCTCGTAGAACGCTTCCTGGAGGTCAAGCGCCAGAAGAAGCGCCAGCTCGCCTCGGCGGTGCTGCGAAACGAGGGCGTGTCCCTGCCGACGGATTTCCTTTACGACGTGCAGGTCAAGCGCATGCACGAATACAAGCGCCAGCTCATGAACGCGCTCTCGATCATGGACATCTATTATTCCATCAAGGACGGCGCCCTTCGCGACTTCACGCCCACGGTATACCTGTTCGGCGCGAAGGCGGCGCCGGGCTACATGCGCGCCAAGTGCGTGATCAAGTACATCAACGAGATCGCCAAGCTCGTCAATTCCGACCCCGCGATGAAGGACGTGATGCGCGTCGTGTTCGTGCAGAACTACAACTGCTCCTACGCGGAGCATATCATACCCGCGGCGGACGTTTCCGAGCAGATATCGCCCGCGGGTACGGAGGCTTCCGGCACGGGCAACATGAAGCTCATGCTCAACGGCGCGGTGACGCTGGGCACCTACGACGGCGCGAACATCGAGATCGTCGAACAGGCGGGCCTCGACAACAACTATATCTTCGGCGCGCGCGTCGAGGACATCGTCCGCGTGCGGCCAAGCTACAACCCCAAAGGCATGTACGACGCCGACCCGCGCATCCGCCGCGCCATGGACACGCTCGTGGGCGGCGCGCTTTCCGATTCCGGTACGGGCTCGTTCTGCGAAATCTACAATTCGATCCTCTACGGCGCGAGCTGGCACGCGCCCGACCAATACTTCACGCTGCTCGACCTGATGCCCTACATCGACGCGAAGCTGCGCGTCAACCGCGATTATCAGCACGCGCAGGCTTTCGGGCGCAAGTGCCTCCTTAACATCGCGAGCGCGGGCATGTTCTCCTCCGACCGGGCAGTCAAACAGTACGCCGAGGAAATCTGGCACCTGCCGCGCGTCAGGCTCGGCGAGAGATAAACACGACCGTATAAGCGAGGCTTTCATGAAAAAGATCGGCATCATCGGCTTCGGCAACCTGGGCAGGGCGTTCGCGACGGGCATCCTCAGCCGCGGCATATTCGCGCGGGAGGACGTGCTCGTCTGCTCGAAGTCGGATTCGACGCTCGCCCTTGCCCGGGAACGATTCGGACTGTACGCGACCTCCGACGTCAGCGAGGCCGTTTCCGCCTGCGATTATCTGTTCCTTTCGATCAAAAAAAACGTTTTTCTCGAGCTCGCGCCGTCCATTGACAGGAAGAAGCTTGCGGATATGATCATCATCAGCTGCATGGCCGGCTTCACCGTCGCGCAGATCAACGGCGCGCTCGGCTTCGGCGCGCGCGTCGTGCGCGCCATGCCCACGCTCGCCATCGCGGAAGCCGACGGCATCGTCGCCTACACCAAAACGGACGACGAAAAGATATCTTCCATGTTCCGCGCGCTGGGGTTCGCCTTCGAGGTGGAGGAGGGCGACATCGAGAAGGTCACGGTCTACGCCGCGTGCGGACTGGGCTTCGCGGCATATCTGCTCGACGCCTACGTACGCGCGGGCGTCGCGCTCGGCTTCGACGAGGCGACGAGCAAGAAAATCGCCGAGATGGATTTTGCCTCGGCGATCGCGCGTTCGGACTATAAAGCCACCATGGCCGAGGTCGCGACTAAGGGCGGCGCGACGGAATATGGCTTCGCGCATATGACAAAAAACGGCGTGGACGCGAACATCGCCTCCGCCCTCCTGGCGACGCACAGGCGGCTCATGGGCGAGCCGGGAGAATGAGCGGCGCGCATAGATTCGGCAATCTGCCGGGCGGGGCGGTTATCTGACCTGCCCCGTTCCTTTTATGACGTATTTATAGGCGCAAAGCTCCCCGAGCCCCATGGGGCCGCGCGCGTGCAGCTTCTGCGTCGAAATGCCCATCTCGCAGCCCAGGCCGAATTCGCCGCCGTCCGTGAAGCGCGTGGAGGCGTTGACGTAGACCACCGCGCTGTCCACGCGCGCGGCGAATTCCCGCGCAGCGGCATCGTCCGCCGTCACGATGGCGTCGCTGTGGCGCGTGGAGTGCTTTTCGATGTGCGCGATCGCGCCGTTCAGATCGTCCACGACCTCCACGGCAAGGATATAATCGAGGAACTCCGTGTCGAAATCGTCCGCTCCGGCGGACGTCCCCTCGATAAAGCGGGCGGCTCTTTCCGAAAGCCGCAGCTCGACGGTCTGTTTCCCCTTCGCGCTCCGCTCGTCCGCGAGCCTTGCCCGCAGGCGGGGGAGGAAAGCCGCCGCGATGTCGCGGTGCACGAGGCAGACCTCGCAGGCGTTGCACACGCTCGGGCGGCTGCATTTCGCGTTTTCGACGATGGAAAGCGCCATATCGACATCCGCGGCTCTGTCCACATAGATGTGGCAGACGCCCGTGCCGGTTTCGATGCAGGGTACAGTCGCGTTCTCGACGCAGGCGCGGATCAGCGCCGCGCCGCCCCGGGGGATCAATAAATCGATTTGCCCGCTTGCCGTCATCAGCTCCCGCGCGCTTTCGCGGGAGGTATCCTCGACGAGGTTAACGGCGTTTTCCGGCAGCCCCGCGTCCCTGAGCCCCTTCCTCAGCGCGCGCACAATGGCTTGCGCACTCCGGAAAGCCTCCTTGCCGCCGCGCAGCACGCAGCTTGAGCCCGCCTTGATCGAGAGCGCCGCGGCGTCCGCCGTGACGTTGGGCCTGCTCTCGTAGATGATGGCGACGACGCCGAAGGGTACGGACGTCTTTTCGATGACGAGGCCGTTGGGCCGCTCAACGCGGGAAAGAACGCGCCCCACGGGGTCGGGCAGGGAGATCAGCTCCCGGATGCCTTCGGCCATGCCGCGGATGCGCGCGGGGTTGAGCGCGAGCCGGTCGAGCATGACCTCGCCGAGCGTTGCGCGCGAAGCCTCTATGTCGAGGGCGTTCGCCGCAAGTATGCTTTCGGCGTCGTCCGGCAAAGCGTTTGCCATCGCCGCGAGCGCGCGGTTTTTCGCGTCCGTATCCGCGAGGGCGAGCGCGGCTTTCGCCGCGACGGCGTCCGCGATGATTTCCCTCGTGGTCCTCATGCCCGCCTCCTGCCGGCGAAGCGCGTGCCCACGGGCTTTCCCCCGACGATGTCGTAGAGCTTGGCCGGGTCGTTTCCGTTGGCGATGATCATATCCCCGCCGGCCTCGCCCACGATGCGCGCCGCCCTGAGCTTGCTTGCCATGCCGCCGGAACCGAGGCCGCTGCCGCTGCCTCCGGCGAGGGCCTCTATTTCGGGCGTGATCTCTTTGACCTCGGGGATCAGCCGCGCGGCGGGATCGCGCCGGGGATCGGCGGTGTAAAGGCCGTCTATGTCCGATAGCAGTATCAGCAGATCCGCGTCCGCGAGCCTTGCCACGATGGCCGAGAGCGTGTCGTTCTCGCCGATGGTGTTCTCCACGCCGATCTCGTCCGTGGCGACCGCGTCGTTCTCGTTGACGATGGGCAGCGCCCGAAGCTCGATGAGGCGCGAGAGCGTGTTCTTGACGTTCTCCCGGCGGCAGTTGTTGTGTATGTCGTCGCCTGTGAGCAGCACCTGCGCCACCGTGTGGTTGTACTTGGCGAAGAGCCGGTCGTAGGTGTACATCAATTCGCACTGGCCGACCGCGGCGGCCGCCTGCTTGGTGGGCATGTCGGCGGGGCGGCCGGGCAGCATCAGCTTGCCCACGCCCATGCCGATCGCGCCCGAGGATACGAGTATCAGCTCGTGGCCCGCGTTCTTCAAATCGCTGATGACCTTGACGAGCAGTTCGACGTGCCGGATGTCCAATAAGCCCGTCGCGTGCGCGAGCGTCGACGTGCCGATCTTGATGACGATTCTCATATCAACTTTTCCCCGCCTTCATTCACATGTTGAAAGAATACCCATTTGCGGGCAAAGCGTCAAGGGGGCAAAGCGCGCTTCGCAAAAACAGGGTGTGCCTGCCGGCCGCTCGTCCGCGCGAGGGTTAAAAACGGGGCCGATATGGAATCGGCCCCTACGGTACCCCGCTGCGGCGGGCGTTCTTCTATTTTCGATTATCTTGCCCGCTTACAGCGCTTCCACGATGGTCGCCACGCCCATGCCGCCGCCGACGCACAGCGTCGCAAGGCCGTACTTGCCGCCGCGTTTCCTGAGCTCGTAGAGGAGCGACACGAGTATGCGGCAGCCGGAAGCGCCGATGGGATGGCCCAGCGCGATGGCGCCGCCGTTGACGTTGACCTTTTCGGGGTCAAGGCCCAGTTCGCGCGCGACGGCGACGCACTGCGCGGCGAAGGCCTCGTTGGCCTCGATGAGGTCGAGATCCCTGGCGGCGAGCTTCGCCTTCTCGAGCGCCTTGTTCGTGGCGAACACGGGGCCGATGCCCATGACGGAAGGGTCTACGCCCGCCGAGGCGGAGGATACGAACCGCGCGAGCGGCGTGACGCCGAGTTCCCTGGCTTTCTCGGCGCTCATCACGATGACGGCGGCGGCGCCGTCGTTGATGCCCGAGGCGTTGGCGGCGGTGACGGTCCCGTCCGGCTTGAAGGCGGGCCTGAGCTTGGAGATGCTCTCCGCCGTCACGCCCTGGCGCGGGAACTCGTCGACCTTGAACTCGACGATGTCCTTCTTAACTTTGATGGGTACGGGCACGATCTCCTCGTCGAACCGGCCCTGTTTCTGCGCGGCCTCGCACTTTTGCTGGCTTTCGGCCGCGAACGCGTCCTGCGCCTCGCGCGTGACGCCGAACTTCTCTGCGACGTTCTCGGCGGTGATGCCCATATGATAATCGTTGAAGGCGTCCCAGAGGCCGTCGTGCACCATGACGTCCACGAGCGCGCCGTCGTTCATGCGATAGCCGAAGCGTGCCGAAGGCAGCGCGTAGGGGGCGGCGCTCATGTTCTCCATGCCGCCGGCGACGACGACTTCCGCCTCGCCCGCCTCGATGAGCGCGGCCGCGAGGTTGACGCACTTGAGGCCGGAGCCGCAGACGTTGTTGAGCGTCAGCGCGGGAACCTCGACGGGGATGCCCGCTTTGATCGCCGCCTGGCGCGCGGGGCTCTGTCCGAGGCCGGCCTGAAGCACGTTCCCCATGAGCACCTCGTCCACATCCTCAGGCCCGATGCCCGCGCGGCGAAGCGCCTCTTTGATGACGAGCGCGCCCAACTCAACCGCCGGTACGCCCGTGAGCGCTCCGCCGAACTTGCCCAGAGCCGTGCGGCATGCGCCTGCCAATACGATTTCTTTTGTCATTCCGTTTCTCCTTTTCACGATGAATTTGCTTGTTTCAAAAACCCCCGCGGAGTTTGATTAACCGTAAATTCTCCTCGAAGCGATCCGAGATCTGTGAAAAAATACAAAACAAACATGCCTGTACACGTCGGTATGCACAATAATTTTACGCCCGGCCGCGCGCGTTGTCAAATGGCGGATATGAAATATACGATAAATTTAGCTCCCGATTTTCGTCAGGGCTCCATCTCGAGCAGCGCGCGCGCGATGTCGAACTTGAGCTGCAGGTACGCTTCCTCGGCGGGGATCTCGAGCATGACGAGCACGAGCCGCTCGTCCTTGCCGGAAACGCCGACGCGGTAGCCCGCGAACCACGATATTTCGCGGCTCTTGTCGTCGCCGATTTCCGCCGTGCCTGTTTTCGCGGCGACTGTGCAGCCCTTGACCTTGAGGCTTCGCCCCGTGCCGTTGATGTCGTCGTCCACGACGTCCTCGAGCATGGGTGTGAGCGTGCCGATCGCTTCGTCGCTGACGACGTCCGTGCGCCATGCGCCCGCGATGCGGCCGAACACCTCTTTGGAGAGGATGCCCTGGTCGCGGTAAAGCCCTTTTACGACATAGGGCGTCATGATGTCGCCGCCGTTGGCGAGCGCGGAGAACATCGCCGCGAGCTGCAGCGGGGTCACGAGTATTTCGCCCTGGCCGTAGCCGCTGTCGGCGAGCAGCTTGTAGGTCTTATCCGCGTCCTCGTTGTAGAGCTGCGGCGCGGCGACGCCGATGTCGAAGGGGATGGCTTCTGTGAAGCCCACGGCCTGCATGTAGCCCATGAAGCTGTCCCAGCCGGTCATGAGGGCGCAGTTCGCGAAATAGATGTTGTCCGAGTGGATGAAGGCCTTTCTCATGTTGAGCGGCCCGCTGATCGGATAGTTGATGTGCGTGCGCTTGATGCGCGTCCAGATCCAGTCGCCGTAATCTTCGGGCGTCCAGTAATCGTCCTTGATCTGGCTCTCGTCGAAAGCGTAGCTCGCGTCGAGCACGTTGAGGTCGAGCGCCGCCGCCGCCGTGAACACCTTCATCGTGGAGCCGGGAGGGTAGCGGCCCTGCGTCGTGCGGTTGATCAGAGGTTTCGCGGGATTGCCGAGCAGCGCGTTGTATTCGGCAAGGGAAATGCCGCGCGTGAACTGGTTGAGGTCGTAGCTCGGGTAGGAGCACATCGCCTGCACCGCGCCCGTCTTCGGGTTGAGCACGACGACCGCGCCCGCCGTGGTGTCGCCGAAAAGCACGAGCGACATGACCTCCTCGAGGCGCTGCTGCAGCGCGATGTCGATGGTCAGCACCACGTCCTCGCCGTCCTCGGCGGCGCGCCTGTAGATGGTCTTGCGGTTCGCGCCGTCCGCCGTGCAGATGTAGACGAGCTCGCCGTCCCTGCCGCGCAGTTCCTTTTCGTATTGCTTCTCGAGGCCGAGGCGGCCGACGATGGAATCCTCCGTATAGAGCCCGTCCGCCTCGGCGCGCCCCTCGTTGAGCGCGGCGAGCGCGGCTTTGAGCTCCTCGTCGTTCTCGTTGGGCACGCTGCCGACGTAGCCGATCAGGTGGGCGAGCAGGCTGCCGAAGGGATATTCGCGGTTCCTGCCGTAGTTACCGTAGTCGATACCCACGCCCGGTATGCCGAGCAGCTGCTCCTTGACGGAATCCGTCAGTTCGTCCGAATAGAACTGCTTGATGACGGCCACGTCGTCGTACGCCTTCTCGAGCGCTGCGGCGACCTTATCGGGAGAGATATCGAGCAGCGCCGCAATCCGGACCGCGAAAAGCTC
The DNA here is from genome assembly GCA_002069725.1 of Firmicutes bacterium ADurb.Bin248. Taxonomy (GTDB): domain Bacteria; phylum Bacillota; class Clostridia; order Christensenellales; family CAG-138; genus Phil1. Next base: position 9,336 of record MWBW01000006.1, read on the forward strand.
CGCGTCCTCGATTTTCGACACCACCGCGTAGACGGAAACCGCGCCCACCGTCGCCGCGAGCACGTCCCCGCCCGCGAGGATCTCCCCGCGCTTGGCGGCGAGCTTGGCGACGCGCACGGTGTCGCCCCACTGCATTTCGGGGAAGATCAGAGAGGGGCTCCACTCGATGCGCCATTCGCCGCCCTCGCGGCGGGCGACGACGTCGAAACGGTTCACGAGATCGCCCGTGTATTCGGAACGGTACGTCGCGGTGAAGCTCCCGTCGCAGAGGATCTCGCCGTCCCCGCAGACGATGTCGGAATACTCGACGGAGGTGATCTCAAGCGCCTTGAATATGTTCGCGTACTTGTCGGCGAACGCCTGTTTGGTGATCTTCGAGGCGCTCTCCTTCTCCGTTTCGTTGCGCGTGCCCGCGCTGAGCAGATCCCACGCGGAGGCGTAATCCCCCGCGCGGATGAGCTCGAGGTATCTGTGTCGCGCCTGCCGCTTTCGCAGCCGGAGAGGGGGATGAGGCAGAGAAGCGTAATGAAAACGAGCGTCAGGGCCAAGGCTTTTTTCATGGGCGCGTCCTTTCGAAGTTACGGGTACATTATATATGGTGGCGGCGGAAAATGTAAATCGGCCTGCGCCATAATTCGTTAATTTGACACGGACTGGGCCGCACGGTATAATACCGGCATGAAAACGCCGAGGAAATCAAAGCGTATCTGGGATAGGATCAAGCCCGAGCTGCCCGGCGGGAGCGCGTGGGCGCTCGTCTTGCTGGATGTGTTCATCGCGCTGTGCGTGGTCGCGTCCGGCGTATGGCTGCTCGCAAACGCGCTCGCTCCGGAGCCCCGCATTTCCGTGACGCTGCGCTTCGACGGGACGACGCTCAACTGCCTCGTCCTGCCCGACAACACGGTGTCGGCCCTTCTCGCGGAGAACGGCGTCGCCCTGCGCGAGGGGGACGAGCTTTCCGTTTCGCCGGAGGACAAGCTTTCCGAGGGCATGGAAATTGTCGTGACGCGCGCGTTCCCCGTGGCCGTGCGTTCGCGGAACACGGTCACCGTGCTCGAAATGACATCCGGCACGGTCGGCGACGCGCTGCGCGAGGCGAACGTCGCCTGCGACGTGAACGACGAGCTCTCCGCGCGCACCTTCGCGGACGTGACGGCGGGCATGAAGATCATCCATACCGATGTGGAAACGGACTATGTTTCCTCCTACAAAACCCTCAATTACAAAGAGATTTCGCAGTATGACGACACGGAGTACAAAGACTCCGAGCCCGTGCTGCTTCAGGCCGGCGCGGACGGCACAAAGCAGGTGACCCAGCGCATCGTGGTCAAGGACGGCGTCGAGGTCCTGCGCGAGGTGGTCGACCAGGTCGTCATCACGCCCGCGATCGACGAGATCATCAAATACGGCACGAAGATCCACTACATGACCAACTACTACGGCGACGAGCGCATCTATCGCCCGAAACCGGTCGCAGGCAAGGACGGGTGGGTCGAGATGACAATGGACTACATCACCGCCTATTCGGGGGATAAATCGACCGCCACCGGACGCCGCCCGAAGTTCGGCACCATCGCGGTCAACCCGCATTACATTCCGTATTACACCGAGATCTGGGTTCCCGGCTACGGCTACGGCAAGGCGCTCGATACGGGGGCGTTCCGCAAATACACGAAAGAGGACGGCTCGCTCGTCAACCAGCTCGACCTGTTCTTCGTGCGCGAAAACGACGCGCGCCGCTGGGGGCGCAAGCGCAACGTGACCGTGCTCGTCAAGCTCGGCGACTGATGAGCGCCGGGGACATCAAAGAAACGCTCAAATTATTCGGCCTCACGCCCAACAAGGCGCTGGGGCAGAATTTTTTGGCGGACCGCGAGGTGGCCGCGCGCATCGCTCGGGCCGCCTGCCTGCCCAATCTTCCCGCGCTGGAGATCGGCCCCGGCCTCGGCGCGCTGACGGGCATGCTCCTCGGGAGCGCTGCGCGCGTCGCGGCGGTGGAGCTGGACGGCGCCATGGTCGGCGCATTGAACGGGATGTTCGCGGGGGAGGAGCGGCTCACGCTCATCCACGCGGATTTTCTCAAGTTCGACCTCGAGGGCTACGCCGGGCGCGAGGGCGAATACACCGTCGCCGGCAACCTGCCCTATTACGTCACGACGCCCGTATGCATGAAGCTGCTCTCCTGTTCGGTGCTTCCCGCGCGCATGGCGCTCATGGTGCAAAAGGAAGCCGCGGCGCGCTTCACGGCGAAAACCGGAACCAAGATCTACGGCCCGCTCGCGGCGCTCGCGCGGCTCTATTACGAGTGCGAAACCCTCATGGAGCTTTCGCCCGCGCGCTTCTATCCGCAGCCTGAGGTGGACAGCGCCGCCCTCGTTTTCGTGAGGAAATCCGATTCGCCTACCGTCCCGTCCCTCGCGGGGCTGCTCGGGACGGCTTTCGCGATGCGCAGGAAAACCCTTTCCAACAACCTGCGCGCGGCGGGCTTCGGCCGGGAGGAGGCGCAGGAGGTCCTGCTTCGGCTCGGCATACCGCAGGACGCGCGCGCGGAGCAGCTCGCGCCCGAGGTTTTCGCCGCGCTCGCGCGCGAAATCGGCTGAGCGGCCGACGGCAAGGCTGCTTTTATGAAAAATTCTTTTTCCGCGCGCATAATCGTAACAAAGTCACTTGCGCGAAAGCAGGAAATAAGTGTATGATTATGTAAAAATACGGCGATACGTATGAATGGAAAGGGGCAATATTATGGGTAAATTCGTATGCAAGCAGGTTCCCAGCGGGTTCAAGTTCGATCTCAAGGCTTCCAACGGGGAAGTGATCGCCACCTCCGAGGTCTACACCACCGAGGCCGCGTGCAGGAAGGGCATCGAGAGCGTGAAGAACAACTCCGTCAAGGCCAACCTTGAGGATCAGACCGTCGAGGGCTTCAAGGCGGAGAAGCATCCGAAGTTCGAGATCTACACCGACAAGGGCGGCGAGTTCCGCTTCCGCCTCAAGGCCGCCAACGGCGAGATCATCGCGGTGTCCGAGGGCTATAAGGCGAAGCCCGGCTGCCTCAACGGCATCGAGAGCGTGAAGAAGAACGCGCCCGAGGCGAAGATCGAGAAAGAGGAGAAATAAGGCTCTTTTCCGGAAAAACAAAAGCCGCGGCGCAAACGGATCGAAGGATGCGTGCGCGCCGTTTTTATCGCCCCAAAGGAGGCTTCGATGATCGAGATCAGGGAAGCCCTGCCGGACGACGCGCTCGGCATTACGATCGTCAACGTCTATACGTGGAAAACGACCTACGCCGGTCTGATGCCCGACGAACTGATCGACGCGCGCATCGGCCGGATCGCCGAGATCGCGGCGCGGCGCAGGGAGGAAATTGAGGCGGGCCGGGGCTTCCTCGTCGCGGAAACGGAACACGCGATCGTCGGTTTTTGCATGTACGGGAAATCCGGCAACGAAGATTATCCGGACGCGGGCGAGATATACGGCCTCTATGTGCTCAAGGGCTTTCAGGGGGCGGGCGCGGGCAAGCGCCTGTTCCGGGAGGCGCGGCAAAGGCTCGCCGCGCAAGGGCGGCCCACGCTGATCGTCAATTGCCTCGCGGGGAACCCCGCGCGCGGCTTCTACGAGAGTATGGGCGGCGTCGTCGCGGGCCAAAGGCAGGACCGGATGGGGGAACACGCCATCCTCGAGGATATCCTGTACTTCGCGAACCCGACCGCCTGAAACGAAGAGTTCCGACGATAACAAAAAAAGCCTTCATCAGGCTTTTTTTGAACGCCGCGCACCCGTTCTTCGACCTCAGACCTCCGGGCGGTATATGCGGCAGGTGGCTCCGGCCAGGCTTTCCCGCGGCACATCGGCACATCCGCTTAATGCTGCTTCCGTCAGGACCTGACATGGTTCACGGCTTCCGATTGCACGGGACCCGGCCATCGACGCTCCTTACCGATTCCGGACCCCACAGGCCCGGGCCTCGGAACGGGGATTGTACCCTGCTCTAGCGGATTGCAGGTATAGGGCACCGCTAACTCCCCGCCTAGCGCGGCAGAAACATTGTACTGTTTATGCGCGCGCAATGCAAGAAGAAAACTCAGAAATACTTTTCCAGCGCCCATTTCGCGGCGTCCCGCACGGCGGGATGTGGGGACGCGAGCGCCGCGCGGATCTCGCTTTCATGCAGGCCGTCCCGCGCCGCGAGCGCGATGGCCTCGAGCGTGAGCTTGCCGCCGCCCGTGACGTTCCTGCCCGAGAGAGCGCGCGCCTTCGCCGTATCGCCCAGGATCAGGCGGCGCGGGTCGAACGCCGCGCGGATTTCCTCCGGGAGCGGCTGCGCCTTCAAATGCGCGTTCTTCGGGCAGACGCGCTGGCAGAGGTCGCAGCCGAGAAAGGAAGTCAGCTTTTCGAGCACGAAGGGCGGATGCGCAGCGCCGTCCATATAATAGCGAAGGCACTTCGTCGCGTCGAGCTCGGCCGCCGATATGGCTCCCGCCGGGCAGGCGCGCGCGCAGGCGCCGCAGCCCTCCTCGCAGGCGGGATGTTCGCCCGCCTCGGGCAGCGGCCCGCACGCGTTTGTCGCGAGCGTGAAGAGCGCGGCGCGCGTGCCGAACTCTCCTACGGCGAGCAGCCCGTTATTTGAGTGCGCGCCCACGCCGTTTTCGAGCGCGAGCGCGCGCGCGGGGAGCCGCGCCGTTTCGCAATAGAAGCCCTGCGCGGCGATTTCCGCCGCGAGCGCTTTCGCCTCGAAATACGCCCGGTGTTCGGCGATATAATAGGGGAGGATGCGATCTTCCGGCGCATCGGCGCGGGGGCGGTTATCATCCGCCCGCCGGTACGGCAAATACGCCTCGACGAGCAAAACGACGCAGGTCGCTCCCGGATACGCCGCGGGCACGTCCCAGTCCATGCCGCATTGTGTGCGCGAAAGCGAAGCCCTCTCCCGCCAGAGCGGGAGGGGCAGGGGAGCGAGGAAATACGCGGCGGCGAACCCGTGCTGCCGCGCGGCTTTTCGGATCGAATCGCGCATGATATAATCATAGCACGAAAAGAACGGATGTAAATGGAGGATGAGCATGAACGCGACCATGAAAATCGAAGGCATGACGTGCAATCATTGCAAAATGCGCGTCGAAAAGGCGCTGAACGCCATCGACGGCGTAACGGCCGCGGTCGATCTCGCGGCAAAGAGCGCAGAGCTGACGCTCTCAAAGGAGGTTTCGAAGGAAACGCTCGAAAACGCCGTGCGCGACGCGGGCTACGAGCCGCTCGGGATCAGCTGCCGGTAAGTCCGATTGCGCGAAGCCCGCCTTCGATGATATACTATGCGCAGCAATCACCGGAGGCGGACTATGGACATCAGATTCGAGGTTCAATCGATTTTGCCGGAGCTCGCGCGCGTGCGCCGCGACCTCCACGCGATGCCCGAGGACGGGTATCGCGAATTCGAAACCTCAAACTATGTGTACGACTACCTTTCCGCGCTCGCGCCCGACAGGCTCGAAAAGCTTGCCGGCACGGGCGTCAAGGCCGTTTTTTTCGCAAAGGATGCCAAACGCACGACGGCGTTCCGCGCGGATATGGACGCGCTGCCCGTTTCGGAGGATACGGGCCTGCCCTTCGCTTCGAAAAACCCCGGCTTCATGCACGCCTGCGGGCACGACGCGCACATGGCCGCGGCGCTTCTGACGGCGGCGCTCGCGGCGCGGCACAGGGATGAACTGACGGAAAACGCCGTGTTCCTCTTCCAGCCCGCCGAGGAAGGTATGCTCGGCGCGTTGGGCATGATTTCGGACGGCGCGCTCGAGGCGCCGCATGTCGATCGCATCTTCGGCTTCCACGTCTATCCGGGCATCCCGGAGGGGAAGATCGCGCTGCGCGAGGGCCCCATGATGGCGCGCGCGACGGGGCTCAACCTGACGGTTCGCGGCAGGAGCGCGCACGGCGCCAAGCCGCACCTGGGCAACGACGCCGTCGTCGCCGCGGCGGCGCTCGTCACCATGCTCGAAACGCTCGTTTCGCGAAAAATCGACCCCATGGAGAACGCGGTGCTGACCATAGGCACAATCGCGGGCGGCACGCGCAGGAACATCATCTGCGACGAGGTTAAGCTGACGCTCACCATGCGCACGTTCACCGACGAGGTGTACGACGCCATGATGGCGGGCATTCGCGGCATGCTCGAGGCCGTCGAGCATGCCTTCGGCGTGACGAGCGAGCTCGCCTTCGAGGGGCAGGATTATCTGGCCGTCGTGAACGATCCCGAGCTCGCGCGCGAATACCGCCGGGCCGCGGGCGACGCTGCGATTGAAACTGGACGCGTCTGTATTTCGGAAGATTTCAGCTTTTACCAGCGAAAGACGAAAGGATTGTTCGTATTCCTCGGCGTGGGCGAGGATGTGGAGGCGCTGCACACGCCGCGCATGTTCTTCGACGAGCGCGCGCTTTTGCCAGCGATAGAAGCATATTTGCGCCTGTTGCGCCTATAAATAACATTAACCCCAAATTCCCACTGCCGCCATATTGTTGTCATAGGGAGGTTTTATAAGTATAATTGTAACGGCGGCGGAAACATACGCAACCGCCGGGAAGTGAGGATACTCTTTTGGAAACCATCGTCATCGCGCAGGACACGCGCATGCCCGTCGTCCCCCTCAGGGGACTGGTCGTGCTGCCCGGCGAGCTTTTACATTTCGACGCCGGCAGGAGCGAGAGCCGCAAGGCGCTCGCCGCCGCGACGCAGAAGGACGGGCTGGTGTTCATCAGCTCGCAGAAGGACGCGAGGAAAAACGAAGTAACGGGCGAGGATCTCTTCGAGATGGGCACGGTCTGCCGCGTGCGGCAGACGCTCACCCTTCCCGGGGATACCGTGCGCGCGCTCGTGCAGGGCATCATCCGGGCGAGCGCCGCCGCCTTCCGCTCGGGCGAGTATATGAGCGCGGCCGTGCGCCCCGTGCGGGAGATCCCGGCGGACTCGGTCGCCGCGGAGGCGCTTCGCCGCAGGCTTGACGCCGCGCTCGCGGATTACGCGGGCATCTCCACGCGCATCAGCTCCGACGCGCTCGAGGCCATTTCGCGCACCGAGGGCATCGCCCAGTTTACGGACGCCGTCGCCAACGCCGTCATGACCAAGGCGGGGCAGAGGCAGAACGTGCTCGAGCAGCTCGACGTTGAGGAGCGCATGAAGTATGTGCTCGCGGGCGTCATCGCCGAAACCGAGATCATGCGCATCGACCGCCGCATCCAGCAGGAGGTCAAGCAGAGCATAGACAAAAATCAAAAGGAATACTTCCTGCGCGAGCAGATGAAGGTCATCCGCCGCGAGCTCGGCGAGGACGAGGAGAGCGAATGCGACGCCTTCCTGGCGGCGCTCGAAAAGAAGGATATGCCCGAGGCCGTCAAAAAGACGCTCGAGCGCGAGATCAACCGTTACCGCGACCTGCCCGGCGGCTCGCACGAAGCGCCGCAGATGCGCAACTACATCGAGTGCATGCTCGAGCTCCCCTGGAGCGAGGCGACCAAGGACGACCTCGACCTCGAGCGCGCGCGCAGGATACTCGACGAGGATCACTTCGGCCTCGAGAAGGTCAAGCAGCGCATCGTCGAGCACATCGCCGTGGCGAGGCTCACGGGCAAAATCAACGGGCAGATACTCTGCCTCGTCGGACCCCCGGGCGTGGGCAAAACCAGCATCGCGAGCTCCATCGCGCGCGCGCTCGGGCGCAAGTTCGTGCGCATGAGCCTCGGCGGCATCCACGACGAGGCCGAGATCCGCGGCCACCGCCGCACCTATATCGGCGCCATGCCGGGCCGCGTGATTGCGGCCATGCGAAAAGCGGGCACAATAAACCCGGTGCTGCTGTTCGACGAGATCGACAAGCTGACTTCCGACCTTCGCGGAGACCCCTCCGCGGCCATGCTCGAGGTGCTCGACAGCGCGCAGAACCATTCCTTCCGCGACCACTTCCTCGAGGTGGACTACGACCTTTCCAAGGTCATGTTCGTCACGACCGCGAACACGACCGACACGATCCCCCGGCCGCTTCTCGACCGCATGGAGGTCATAGAGCTGCAGGGCTACATGGAATATGAAAAGCTTGAGATCGCCAGGCGCCACCTGCTGCCAAAGCAGAGGGAGAAGCACGGCATGAAAAAGAGCATGATGAGCTTCACGGACGAGGCCATGCTCGCCCTGATCCGCGGGTATACCCGCGAGGCGGGCGTGCGCGAGCTCGAGCGCTCCATCGCGTCCGTCTGCCGCAAGGCGGCCTGCGAAATCGGCGGCGGGAAGAAGCGCGTGCGCGTCACGCCGCAAAAGCTCGGCGAATACCTCGGCATCCCGCGCTATACGCACAGCTCCGCCGAAAAGGAAAGCGCCGTGGGCATGGTCAACGGCCTCGCGTGGACGAGCGCGGGCGGGGAACTGCTGCAGGTCGAAGCGCAGGTCATACCCGGCTGCGGGCAGGTCATACTCACGGGCAAGCTCGGCGAGGTCATGCAGGAGAGCGCGCGCGCCGCGCTGACCTTCATCAAGGCGCACGCCGACGCGTACGGCATCGACATCGCCCTGGGCAACCGGGACATCCACATCCATGTCCCCGAGGGCGCTGTGCCCAAGGACGGGCCGAGCGCGGGCATCACCATCATGACCGCCATGGCCAGCGCGCTTACGGGCGCGCCGGTGCGCGCGGGCGTCGCGATGACGGGCGAAATCACGCTGCGCGGCCACGTTTTACCCATAGGCGGCCTTCGCGAGAAGCTGCTCGCCGCTGCGCGCGGGGGTATAACGGAGGTCATCGTGCCCGAAGCCAACCGCAAGGATATCGAGGAGATCCCCGCGCAGATCCGCGACGCGCTCAACATCCGCTTCGTGGACAGCGCTTCGAAGGTGCTGCTGCTCGCGCTCGCGCAGCTTCCGGCCGCGCCCAGGCAGCAGGATTCGGGGCAGTTCGTGCCCATCCCGCAGAGCGCGGCCACGGGCGCGGTGCAGTGAACGGCTTTCGGATCAAAAAAGCATCGTTTTTAAAGAGCGTTGGGGCTGGAACCGACTGGCCTTCGGGCGTGCACATCGCCATGGTGGGCCGCTCGAACGTCGGCAAATCCAGCCTCATCAATTCTCTCTGCGGCAACTCAAAGCTCGCGCGCATCTCCGCGAGCCCGGGAAAGACCCGCCTGATCAACTTCTTCGACGTCAACGACGGCAGCTTCTACCTCGTGGACCTGCCGGGCTACGGCTACGCGAAGGTGAGTAAAACCGAGCAGGAACGCTGGGCGGGGCTGATCGAGGGCTATCTCTCCTCCGGCGCGGTGACGCATATCTTCCTTTTGATCGACATCCGCCACGAGCCTACCGAGGGCGACAGGCAGATGCTCCAATGGATCATCTACTACGGCGTGCCGTTTACGCTCGTCGCCATGAAGGCGGACAAGCTCTCCAAATCCAGGCGCGCCGGGGCCGCGAAGGCCGCGGCGAAGCTGCTCGGCGCGCCGCCTTACGCCATCGTCTATTCGTCCGAAACGGGCGAGGGCAGGGAAGAACTGACCGAGCGCATCGGCTCCATCGTCGCGGATGCCGCGGGCCGCCCCGAAAACCCGAATCTTTCAGACAAAACGCACTTGACATAAGTATACCGTCTAAGCATAATAGTGGAGTAAAAAAACCATCCGGAGGAATCGATCGATGGCTCTTCGTAAATGCCCGCGCTGCGAGCTCAACTACATCCGCGAAAGCGAAAAATACTGCGAGGTATGCAAGCGGGAAATGAAGGGAGAGGGCGAATCCGAGGAAACGGTTCAGATATGCGTCGAATGCGGCGAAAATCCCGTCGTCAAGGGCAGCGAGCTGTGCGCGATCTGCCTGCGCGAGGCGCGCCGCCAGGAAAAGCTCGCGGAGGCCGCCGAGGAGATCCACGCGCCGGATCAGATCAGCATGCCCATCGCGACCGTCGCGCTCGACGAGATCGAGGTGCCTCTGCCCGCCGACGGGGAGATCCCCGAGAGCGAACTGGACGAAATCGACAAGGAGCTCGGCGACGACGAGGATGAGGCCGCCGACGAGGACGAAGACGAAATCGGCGTCGGCGTCGGCGACGATTGAGCGATGAGGGTATACTGCATCGGGGATCTGCACCTTCCGGGCAATTCCGGGAAGCCTATGGACGTGTTCGGCAGCGCGTGGGACGACCATCCCGCCCGCGTCGCCGAGGCGTGGCGCGATTCGGTCGGCCCCGATGATCTCGTGCTCGTTCCCGGCGACATCAGTTGGGCCATGCGCCTCGAGGATGCGAGGGACGACCTCGGATTCATCGGCTCCCTGCCCGGCAAAAAGCTGCTGCTCAGAGGCAACCACGATTACTGGTGGAACTCCATTTCCAAGGTGCGCGCCCTCCTGCCGGAGGGCTGCTTCGCGTTGCAGAACGACGCCTTTTCCTTCGGGGATTTCGCCATCGCGGGTTCGCGCGGATGGGTCTGCCCCGGCAGTTCCGGCTTCTCGGAAGAGGAGGACAGAGGCATTTACGAGCGCGAGCTGATCCGCCTCGGCCTTTCGCTCGAGGCCGCGGGCACGGGCAGGCGGCTGATCGCGATGTTACATTTTCCGCCGTTTAACGAAAAGAGAATGTCATCCGGCTTCACCTCGCTTTTGGAAAAGCACGGCGTCGAAACCGCCGTATACGGCCATTTGCACGACAAGGCATGCGCCGCCGCCTTCGAAGGAAAGCGTAACGGCGTGGCTTATCTGCTCTGTTCCGCGGACCACATCGGCTTCGCGCCGCGCCTGATCGCGCAAACGTAACGCAAAAAACACGCCTTCTGCCCTCCGGTATTCCGGAGGGCTTTTTTACATCATTCTTGAATAAAAAGAAACGGTTTGTCAAATAATAGGCTAAAAAAGTTCATAAAAGTGGTGACAAGTGTGGTGAAGTGGTGTATAATACCGGTATTAGACGGGGGAAGGGGAGCGTGTACCCCGTTCTGACTTTCGGAGGCGGACGCGATGCTGATCGGCACATACGAGCATAGCGTGGACGCCAAGGGCCGGCTTTTCATACCGGCCAAATGGCGCGACGATTTGGGAAGCACCATGATCGTGACCCGCGGCTTCACGGGCAAGGGCGATTATCGGTGCCTTATGGGCATGTCGATCGCGCGCTTCGAGCAGTTGATGGAGCGATACAACAACGTCCCCCTCGCCGATATTGTAACCCAAAACGCCCTGCGCAAGCTCTTCGCCATGGCCTGCGAGTGCGAGCTGGACAAGCAGGGGCGCATCCTGGTGAGCGGCCAACTGCGCGAGATCGCCGCCATAGACCGGGACGTGGCGCTGCTCGGCCAGGGCAAGCGGTTCGAGATCTGGGATAAAGCCCGTTGGGACGAGCGGCAGGCCGAGGACAACGACGTAGAGGATTCCGTGCTCGCGCACCTCGCGGGTCTTGGCATATGACGAGCTTTTCGCACATCCCGATACTGCTCGGCGAGGCGATGGCGCTGCTCCGGCCCGAGCGCGGCGGCGTCTTTGTGGACGGTACGCTCGGCGGCGGGGGCCACGCGCAGGCGGTGCTGGAGCGGCTGCCCGCGTCCGGCAAACTCTATGGGATCGATCGCGACGGGGACGCCGTCGCGGCCGCAAGCGAGAGGCTCTCGCGCTTCGGGGACCGCTTTTGCGCGATCCGCGGCAACTTTTTTAATATGAAGGAGCTGCTCGCGGAGCGCGGGGTGGATAGGGCGGACGGCATACTTCTGGATTTGGGCGTGTCGAGCTTCCAGCTCGACGCGGCGCATAGGGGCTTTTCCTACAGCGAGGACGCGCCGCTCGACATGAGGATGGACGCCCGGGCGAAGCTCTCGGCCTACGACGTGGTCAACGGCTATCCGCCGCAGGAGCTCGCCCGCGTCATACGCGATTACGGCGAGGAGCGTTACGCCCTTCGCATCGCGGGGGCGATCGCGCGCGAGAGGCAGAAAAAGCCAATCCAAGGCACGATCGAGCTTTCGAACATCATCCGCGCGGCGATGCCCGCGGCGGCGCGGCGGGAGCCGCAGCACCCGGCCAAGCGCACCTTCCAGGCGATCCGCATCGAGGTCAACGGTGAACTCGAAGGCCTCGACAGGGCGCTGGACGCAGCGCACAGCCTGCTGGGGAGCGGCGGCGTGCTGGCGGTCATCTCGTTCCATTCGCTCGAGGACCGCATCGCGAAGCTCGCGTTTCGAAGGTACGAAAACCCCTGCACCTGCGACCCGCGCGCGCCGATCTGTACCTGCAGCAAAACGCCTACGGCGCGCGTGCTCACAAGAAAGCCCGTGACGCCGGGCGAAGACGAAATCGCATCCAACCCGCGATCGAGGAGCGCAAAGCTGCGCGCGATCGAAAAGTTATAAAGTAAAAACCGGAAAGGCGGCATAGAATAACAATGGCGACGGCGGCGGGCAAAACCAAATACGCGTACGCGCCCTCGAGGGTGTACTCGTATTCGAACGCCGCGCTCGCCGAGGCGCTTCCGGAGTATGAGCCGGCGCGCCCGCAAAGGGCGCCGCGGCCGTCCGCGCCCAAGGCGCATCCCGGCCGCCAGACGCGCGTGAACCGCGAAACCAAGCCCTCCGTCAAGCGCAAACAGAGGCTCATGCCGAAGTTTTTGAGCGTGGTCGCGGTGTTCGCGGCGGCGGCGGTGCTCATATTCATGATCGTGCGCTACGCGACGATCACCGCGGAATGGGCCAACGTGAACGCGCTGCAGGCGGACATTGTCGCAAGCGAGCGCAGGATCGCCGAGCTCGAGGTGCAGCTCGAGGAGGCCGCGGACCTCGTCGCGGCCAAAGAAACCGCGCTCGATGCGGGGCTCAATTACCCTGCGGCGGAGCAGATCGTGGGGGTCGACGGGGCGCAAGGCGGCGGGAACTGAACGCCGTTTGGAGGGGACAGCATGGGTACACCCGGCGTTTTGAATAAAAAGAGGCTTTTCGCGGCGCTGCTCATCATGGGCTTCATCTATCTGCTGCTCATAGGCAGGCTCGCGAGCATACAGCTCTTTCAGGGCGAGGAGCTCGAGCGCAGGGCCGAGGCGCAGCAGACCAAGGATACGGCGCTGAGCGCCGCGCGCGGCATGATACTCGACGCAACGGGCGTGGTGCTCGCCCGAAACGGAACCGCCTACAAGGTGGTGCTCTGGCCGAGCAGCGTCAACGCGGGGGATCGCGAAAGGGTGGCCAAGGAGCTTTCGGCGCTGCTCGGGCTCGACTACGCCAAGGTGCTCGAAAAGGTCAACGACACGAAGCACCAGGAGATCATACTCGCCCGTCAGGTGGAGCGTGAAACCGTGGACGCCATCGCGGCGCTCAAGCTCGGCAGGGGCGTGGGCACGGCCATCGACACCAAGCGGTATTACACCAACGGCAGGCTGTTCTCGCAGCTTTTGGGCTTCACGACCGTGGACGGCGTAGGCCAGGCCGGGCTTGAGCAGAAGCTCAACGAGTATCTCGCGGGCAAGGACGGCGAAATGGTCACCGAGACCGACCGTAAAAACAATCCGCTCGCGTACGGCGTGCAGGAGATCATCGAGCCGACGGACGGGTACGACGCAACGCTTACCGCCATCGCGGCCGCTCAGGGAATGCTGGAAAAGGCGTGCAACGAAGCGCTTGCGGTCAATAAAGCAATCGCGGTTCAGGGCATAATAATGAACTGCAAAACGGGGGCGATACTCGCTCTCACCACGCAGCCCGACTTCGACCCCAACAGCCCGCCGCGCAACGACATGGACCTTCTCAACTCGTTGATGCGAAACCGTGTCGCGACCGACGCGTACGAGCCGGGCTCCACGTTCAAGCTCGTTACGCTCGCTGCGGCGCTCGACAGCCATACGGTCACGGAAGGTTCGGGCTTCTATTGCCCGGGGCACGTCTACATCGGCAAGGACAGGATCCGCTGCTGGAGGAGCGCCGGGCACGGCTCCATCTCGCTCACGCAGGCCGTGGAAAGCTCCTGCAACGTCGCCTTCGTCAACATGGCGCGTTCGATGGGCGCGGAGACGTTTTACGATTACATCTACTCCTTCGGGTTCGGTTCCTCTACGGGCAGCGGCATCCCGGGCGAGAGCGGCGGCATCGTGATGAACCAGAAGTACGTCAAGGAGGCGACGCTCGGGCGCATCGGCTTCGGGCAGAGCATCGCGGTCACGCCCCTCCAACTCTGTTCGGCGGTGTGCGCCGAGGTCAACGGCGGATTGCTGATGCAGCCGTATATTGTGGATCTGATCACGGGGCCTGACGGTACGGTGATCGTCGACAACGAGCCGGTCGTGATCCGCAGGGTCATCGGCGAGGAAACCTCCGCCCTCATCCGAAAGATCGGCGAGCTGGTCGTGAAAAACGGCAGCGGCAAGAACGCCGCCATCCCCGGCTACCGCGTGGGCGGCAAGACCGGCACGGCGCAGAAGTACGGCGAGGACGGAAGGATCGCGCAGGGCAAGCTCATCGCTTCCTTCATCGGCTTCGCCCCGGCGGACGATCCCGAATTCGTGTGCCTGATACTCGTCGACGAGCCGCAGGTCGGCACCATATTCGGCAGCACGGTGGCCGCGCCTTTCGTCAAGCAGGTGCTCGAGGAAATGCTGCGCTACGCGGGCTATCTCCCCGCCGGCGGCGACGAGAGCGTGGTCGTGCCCGACGTGACCGGCATGACCATCGCACAGGCGAAGCAGGCGCTCAAGGATGTCGGGATCGAGGCGACCTTCCAGAGCGGCGAGAGCGAAACCGTGGTCGCGCAGGTGCCGAGCGCGGGCAGCGTCGTCATGAAGGGCTCGGACGTACTGCTCTACACCGAGGTCATGGAGCTCGACCTCGACACGGACGACGGCTACAGCAAGGTCAAGGTGCCCAACGTCGTGGGCATGACGCGGCTTGAGGCGCACGACGCGCTGGAAGCGTTGGGCCTGGAGATATTGATCGACCCGCCCGATCAGCAGGGCGAGGCGATCCGTCAATCGCCGGAAGCGGGCGCGGAGGTCGAACCGGGCACCGAGGTGCTGGTCGAATTTTCGGACGCGCGCATCGGCTCATAGGAAAGGATTCGGAATGCAGCTTCGTGAACTCGCCAAAGCGACGGCGTATACCCGGCTTACGGGGGATGCCGAAATCGAAAAAATCGTATACAACTCCCGCCGCGTGCAGCGGGGCGACCTGTTCTGCTGCGTGGTGGGCACCTTCTTCGACGGGCACGATTACGCGGCGCAGGCGGTTGAGGCGGGCGCGGCCGCGCTCGTCGTGGAGCGGGAGCTCGATTTGAATGTGCCGCAGCTCGTGGTTCCCAGCACGCGCGTCGCCATGGCCGAGATGGCGGCTTCGTATTACGGCGAGCCTTCGAAGCACATGAAGATGGTCGGCGTCACCGGCACCAACGGCAAGACAAGCACCACCTACATGATCAAGGCCATCGCCGAGCAGGCGGGCCAGAAGGTCGGCCTCATAGGCACCATCCGCAACCTCATCGGCTCGCGCGTGATAGAAACCGAGCGCACCACGCCGGAGAGCGTGGATTTGCAGAGGATCCTTCGCGAGATGAAGGACGAGGGCGTCGAGCTGGTCGTCATGGAGGTTTCCTCCCACTCGCTCGACCAGCACAGGGTGCATGGCATCGATTACGACGTGGGCGTGTTCACGAACCTCACGCACGACCACCTCGATTACCACAAGTCCTTCGAGAACTACCTCGCGGCGAAGAAGAAGCTGTTCTCGCAGTCCCATAAGGCCGTGCTCAACGCGGACGATCCCTATTTCAGCCATATGTCGGAAGGGCTCGCGATCCCCGTGACGACCTTCGGCATCCGCGAGAACGCGGACTTTTCCGCGACGGATATCGACATCACCCCGCGCGGCGTGCAGTTCGACCTGCGCGCCGGGGGTGATTGCATGCGGCTCAACATCGGCATCCCCGGGCTGTTCAGCGTATTCAACGCGCTGGGCGCGGCGGCGGCGGCGCATCTTCTCGGTTTCTCGGAGGACGACGTCAAGATCGGCCTCGAGCGCATGAGGAGCGTATCCGGCAGGCTGGAGCCGCTGCCCACCAACGGGCGGGATTTTACTGTGCTGCTCGACTATGCGCACGCGCCGGACGCGCTCGAGAACGTGCTCACGACCATACGCGGCTTCGCCAAGGCGCGCATCATCACGCTTTTTGGCTGCGGCGGCGACAGGGATCACGCCAAGCGCCCCATCATGGGCGAGATCGCGGGCAGGTATTCGGATTTTCTCGTCGTCACCAGCGACAACCCGCGTAGCGAGGACCCGTATCAGATCATCGACGCGGTCATGGAGGGCGTGATGAAATCCGGCTGCGCCTACGTCGTGATTGAGGACCGCTACGACGCCATCAAATACGCTCTCGAGCACGCCAAAAAGGACGACATCGTGCTGCTCGCCGGAAAGGGCCATGAGAACTACCAGGAAATCGGGAGCGGCAAACGTCACTTCGACGAGAAGGAGATCGTCGCTGAATTGTTGAAGGAGCCCGCGGAGCGATAAGCTTCGCGGCGGGGAGGTATCGCGCATGAAAAACATACTGTTCGCTTTTCTCGTTTCGGCCGGGGTGACGATGGCCCTCGGGCCCGTGCTGATCCCGATGTTGCACCGGCTGAAGTTCGGCCAGAGCGAAAGAAGCGACGGCCCGCAGTCCCACCTCAAGAAGGCGGGCACGCCCACCATGGGCGGCATGATGTTCATCGCGGGCATACTCATCGGCACGCTTGCCTTCACGCTCAAGGCGACCGAGCTCGTGCTCCCGGCGCTGCTGGTCACGGTCGGCTTCGCGCTCGTCGGTTTTTTCGATGATTTCCTCAAGGTCAAATACAGGAACACCGTCGGCCTTCGCCCGTATCAGAAGATCATCGCGCAGTTCGCCATCGCCCTGATCATCGCGCTCTACGCGTACAACAGCCCCTTCATAGGGCCCAAACTCTACCTCGCTTTCTTCGATGTGGAGTGGGACCTGGGCCTGTTCTACATCCCCTTCGTCATGTTCGTGGTGATCGCCATCGTCAACGCCGTTAATCTGGAGGACGGCATCGACGGCCTCGCCTCCGGGACAAGCCTCGTGGTCGCCATAACGCTGTGCGTCATATATCTGTATATGTCCGCCGCCGTGAAGCAGCCTTCGGACGCCGGACAGGCCGGCCAGACGCAGTACGCCGCGGAGCTCAACTCCATGGCGATCTTCGCCGCGGCCGTCGCGGGCGGCTGCCTGGGCTTCCTCCGGTATAATTCGTACCCCGCGCGCATCATCATGGGGGACACGGGCTCCTTCGCGCTCGGCGGCGCGCTCGCGATGCTCTCCGTTTTCAGTCGCTCGGTGCTGCTTTTCCCCATCATGGGGGCGTGCTTCGTGGCGAGCGCGGCCTCCTCCATCATTCAGGTCGGCTACTTCAAGCTGACCCACGGCAAGCGTGTGTTCAAAATGGCGCCCCTGCACCACCACTTCGAGCTCAAGGGCGTGCCCGAAACGCGCATCGTTGCCGTGTATATGATCGTCACCGTTTTCCTCTGTTTGCTATGCCTTCTGGCATATGTATAAACTTGGGCCGTTTGGTGCTCTAAGGCGTAGCCGTGGTTCTTTGGCGCTTGGCACGGCGCACGTCGCGGGTTAAGGTGTTTGAGGCAGAGCGCGGCTCTTTTGCCTCAAACGCCTTGAAGGCACCATACGGCCCCCTTTTTTCGACTTGACGCGCGTTTCGCGCTTGATGTAAGCTTCGTGATTGGAGGTAAATGCATATGGTCGATGGAAAAAAGCGCGCCGTGGTCGTCGGCATGGCGCGCAGCGGCGTATCCGCCGCAAAGCTGCTCGCTCGCGACGGCTACGAGGTTGTGATAAACGATATGAAGCCCCATATAGACGGTCTATCCGATAAGCTTGCGGGCATAGACTATATCGACGCGTTGGGGAGGGACCCGGTGGAACTGCTCGGCGGCGCCGATCTGATGGTGCTCAGCCCCGTCGTGCCGATATTCGCGCCGTTCGCGGACGCGGCGCGCGCGCGAGGCGTCGAGGTCATCGGCGAGATCGAACTCGGCTACCAGTATTGCGATCGCGGCGCGAAGTTCGTCTGCGTCAGCGGCACCAACGGCAAAACCACGACCACCGCGCTCGCGGGCGAGCTGTTCCGCGCGTGCAACCGGCGCACGTTCGTGCTGGGCAACATCGGCGTACCCATCACGGAGCACGCGCTGGAGACGAGGGCGGGGGATTTCGTCGTGGCGGAGACCGCGGCGCTCCAGCTCGAGAGCATCCGCGACTTCAGGCCGAACGCCTTTGGCATGCTCAACATCGCCGAGGACCACCTGAACCGCTTCCAGTACCGCATGGAGAACTACGTCGCCGCCAAATGCCGCGGCTTCGAGAACCAGACGGCTGCGGACTTCGCCGTGCTGAACCTCGACGACCCGACCGTGCGCGCTATGGCGAAGCTGACGAAAGCGCGGGCGCTGTTCTTCTCCCGGCGCGAGGAGGTCGAAAACGGCATGTTCCTTCGCGGCGATCGCATGGTATGGCGGTTCGACGGGAAGGAAACGGAGCTCGTCGAAACGCGGGAGCTTCGCATCCCCGGCGGGCACAACGTCGCGAACGCGCTGTGCGCGGCGGCTCTGGCGATGTGCATGGGGCTTGAGGCGGAGGGCGTCTGCGCGGGCCTTAGGAGCTTCCCGGGCGTGGAGCACCGCATCGAGTTCGTGCGCGAGCTTGACGGCGTCGTCTACATCAACGACTCGAAGGGCACCAATCCGGATTCCACCATCAAAGCGGTCGAGGCCATGACGCGGCCGGCCGTGCTGCTGCTGGGCGTGGGCAATTACGACAAAAAGAGCGATTTCGCGCCGCTCTTTCACGCGTTCGGCGGCAGGATCAAGCATGTGATCGCCTCGGGCTGCAACGTGCCCGCGATACTCAGGGCGGCGGAGGAGACGGGTTACGCCTCAATCACCGTCAACGACGGGCCGCTCATGGATATGATACGCGAGGCGCGCGCGCTGTGCGAGCCCGGGGATGCGGTGCTGCTCTCGCCGGCCGCGGCGAGCTGGGGCATCTACGAGGACTTCGAGCAGCGCGGCAGGATATTCAAGGAGCTTGTAAACTCGCTGTAAAGGAGCGTGCGCGTGGCGGGGAAGGGAAGGGCGGTTTCGGGCGCAAGGCCCGCGGCCGCGGAAAAATCAAAAGTCCTCCACCTTGCCGGTTCCGGCACGGAGCGCGGCCCCGTCGCCCGCAGGGCGGGGCAGATGGATTTTTCGCTCTTCATCGCGGTCGTGATCGTGTGCGCGTTCGGCCTTGTGATGGTGTTTTCCTCGAGCTATTACTACGCGCAGGACAGGGGGCTCGACAACGGCTATTATTATTTGAAGAACCAGGCCATGTTCCTGGCGCTCGGCCTGGCGCTGATGCTGATACTCTCGCGCGTCGACTACCACAAGTGGGAAAAGCTGCGCGTCGTCGGCCTGGCGGGCGTGATGCTTCTGATGTTCGCCGTGGTGTTCTTCGGCGAAACGCGCAACGGCGCGACGCGCTGGCTGGAGATCGGCGGCGTGTCCTTCCAGCCCTCGGAGCTCGCGAAGTTCGTGCTGCTTTTGTACATGGCGGCCTTTATGGCCAAGCGCCCGCACCTGATGAACAGCTTCTCGCGCGGGCTGATGCCCATGCTCATGATCATTGCCGCCATCAGCGCGGTGCTGCTGCTGCAAAAGAACATGTCGATGATGATCATCGTGCTGCTCACGGGCATCGTGATGCTCTACCTCGGCGGCGCGCAGATCAAGCATCTGCTGCTGCTCGCGGCCGTCGCCGCGCCGATCGTGTTCGTTTTCATCAAGAGCGCGGATTATCGCTGGTCCCGCGTGCTGATGTTCGTCGATCCCTGGAATTCAGATCAGGACGGCGCCTACCAGCTCCGCCAATCCCTGCTCGCGCTCGGCTCCGGCGGCCTGTTCGGGCAGGGGCTCAACTTCAGCCGCCAGAAACTCTTGTTCCTGCCCTACGGCGAGAGCGACTTCATCTTCTCGATCATCGGCGAGGAGCTCGGCTTTCTGGGCTGCCTTTGCGTCATCGGGATGTACGGCTTCATCGTCTACCGCGGCGTGCGCGTCGCCATACGCTGCAAGGATAGGTTCGGGAGCCTCATGGCCTCGGGCATTACGGCCGTGCTCGGGATACAGGCGGCGGTCAACATCGCCGTCGCGACCAGCTCCGTGCCGCCGACGGGGCAGACGCTGCCCTTCATCAGCGCGGGCGGAAGCTCGCTTGTCATATTCATGTGCGCGATGGGCATTTTGCTCAATATTTCGCGCAATATCGAGTAGAAACCGCGCCGCGAACGAAAGAAGGGCTCTCCGCATAAGATGGAATGTGCCGTTTTATGGCGGAGAGGAGAGGGCATGGCATCCATCGTAGTTTCCGGCGGACGACCGCTGAGAGGCAGCATCCGTGTTTCCGGCGCGAAAAACGCCGCTTTGCCTATTCTGGCGGGAAGTCTTCTCACCAAAGCGCCCGTGAAGCTGGAGAACTGCCCCCGACTGCGGGACGTTGACAATATGCTCGCCATACTCACGGAGTTGGGCGTGGAGGCCGTCTGGAAGGACGGCGCGCTCGAACTGGATTCCTCGCGCGCGCACAGCTACGTCATGCCGCAGGGGCCCTCCAAGGAGCTGCGCTCCTCGATTTTCATGCTCGGTTCGCTGCTCGGGCGTTTCGGCCACGCGGTGTGCACGCATCCGGGCGGATGCGAAATCGGCCACAGGCCGATCGATCTGCACATCAAGGGGCTCACGATGCTCGGCGCGGACGTGCGCGAGACGCACGGCGTGATCGTCTGCGACGGGGAAAACCTGACCGCCGCCGACATCCACCTCGACTATCCGAGCGTGGGCGCGACGGAGAACATCATCATGGCCGCGGTCGGCGCGGAGGGGGAGACGCTGATCCACAACGCCGCGCGCGAGCCGGAGATCGAGGATCTCCAGACCTTCCTCAACGCGCAGGGCCACGAGATCAGCGGCGCGGGCAGCAGCACCGTGCGCATCGTCGGCAAGCGCCCCGTGCGGGACGACGTCGTCGTCGAGCACAGGATCATGCCGGACCGCATCGTCGCGGGCACGCTGCTGTGCGGCGCGGCGATCACCGGCGGGGAGATCACGCTCACGGGAACCGCGCCCGCGCACCTGGGCAGCATCATCGCAAAGCTGCGCGAGGCGGGCTGCCAGATCAGCGCGCGCGCCCAGAGCATACGCCTCTCGGCGCCCGAGCGGCCGGGCGAGATCAAGCTCATCGAGACGCTGCCCTACCCGGGTTTCCCCACGGATATGCAGGCGCAGTTCTTCGCGCTCTGCTGCGTCGCGAAGGGCACGAGCGTCATCGTGGAGAACGTGTTCGAGAACCGCTTCAAGCACGGCGCCGAGCTGCAGCGCATGGGCGCGATCTTCACGCAGAAGGACAGGACCATCATCATCCGCGGCGTCGAGAAGCTCACCGGCGCGCGCGTCACGGCAAAGGATCTGCGCGGCGGCGCGGCGCTGACCATCGCGGGGCTTGCGGCGGAGGGGGAAACGGTGGTCGAGAACGCGGAGTTCATCGACCGCGGCTACGAGAGGCTCGAGGAGATGTTCCTCGCCCTCGGCGCGGACATCAGAAGAGAGGGTTAGCTATGGACGGCGGATCGGGACGCGAGTACGGTGCGAAGGGCTTGAACCTTCGCCCGTTCGCCGCGCACGGCGGCGCGGGGCTCGACATGTCCCGCCCTGCCGAGGAGCTGCTCGAGCGGGAACCCGTCGAAACGGACAAGCCGGCCTACGCGCCCGCGAAGCGGAAACCGCGCGCCCAGACGCCGCGCAAGGCGAGTCCGCAAAGCACAAGCCGGCGCGGGACAAGCTCCCGGGTCGCAAGCCCGGAGGGCGCAAACCCGCGCCCGCAACCGCGTTCCGCGGCAAGGAGGCGGCCACTGACCGAGCGGGAGAAGCTCGCCCTCGCGCGGCGGATGAAACTCAACCGCTTCATCTCCATGTGCGTCGCGGCCGTGGTTTTTCTCGCGGCGCTGCTGCTCGCGTGGTTCCTGCTGATCGTGGACGAAATCGAGGTCGCGGGCAACGAGCGGCTCGCAAGCGAGCAGATCGTCGAAGCCTCCGGGCTCAAGACCGGCAGGCATACGTGGCTTATGAACCTCGGGGAGGCCGGAGAGCGCATCGAGCAGAACCCCTACGTCGCGGGCGCGACCGTCGCGCGCGTCTATCCGGACAAGCTGCTCATCACGGTTTCGGAGCGCGGCGAAGCCGCCGTGATCGTGGGGCTCAACGCGCAGGCGGTCATCGCGCCGGACGGCTACGTCCTCTCCATAGGCGCGCGCGCGGACTACAAAGGGCTCATCAAGATATCCGGCATGGGCTCGGGCGGCTATCACGTCGGGCAGAGGCTCGGCGAGGAATCCGACTTCAACGCGCGCACGCTCGTGGCGCTGCTCGCCGCCATCTACGGCGCGGGCGTCGAGGGGGACATCGACTTCGTCGACATGAGCAATCCCCTGAGCGTCTTTATGACCACGACCGGCGGGCTCAAGCTGCACATCGGCCAGCCGGACGACCTTGAGAACAAGCTCGCGAACTACCTTGCCGTGCTGCCCAAGCTCGTCGAGCTGGGCCTCGCCTCATCCGGCACGCTGGACCTCGGCGCGATGGGCGACCCTGTGTATTCGCCCGAAGGAACCGTTCTGCCCGATCCCGGCGGCGGCACGCCCGATCCGGACGGCGGCACGCCCGATCCCGCGGACCCGAGCCGGGCGCCCGGGCAAAGCAGTCCGTCACCCTCGGCAAGCCCGACGCCGGACGACACCGGGGATGCTTTTTCAGGCTGATGAGCATGTAAATTGGTAACATTTGGCGGAATAACGCTTGCGAGTCTTGAACAATATATGGTGTATGTGGTATTCTTTGAATACTGGGATGGGTATGCCCGTGCGTTTTCGGCCGCTCGGCCGCGCGCGTCGCAGCCCGGTTGAACGGAGGGCGGATGAGCCAGAATACCGCGATATTGGATATCGGCAGCTCGAAGGTGATCTGCCTGATCTGCGGCGACGATGGCAAGGACAACATACTCGTCCAGGGGGCGGGCATACGCGAATACCGGGGGTATCGCCGCGGCCAGCTCGAGGACGAGCAGAGCCTGTCCGACGCGATCGTGGACGCGCTCTCCGCCGCCGAAACGGAGGCGAAGCACCGCGTGCGGGATATCTCCGTCGGCGTTCCGGCACCGTTCATGAAGCTGGTTTGCCACGAAGGGCGGATCAGCGTCAAAAACAGGAACAAGCGCGTCACCCACAAGGATGTGGACGAGCTGATCAACGCCTCGCTCGATTTCGAGGCGCCCGCGGGCTTTGAACTGATCAGCAGCACGCCCGTGGAGTTCGTCGCGGACGGCATGCCGCGCGCGGATACGCCCGTGGGCATGAGCGCGGCGGAGTTGGGCTCGTACGTATCCCACATCTATGTGGACGGGCGCTTCAAGCGCCTCGTGTCGGACGCGCTGCTGCGCGTCGGGCTCGACGCGGACATGTACATCGCGGTGCCGCTCTCGGAAGGGCTCTTCGTCATACCGGAAGACGAGCGCGCGCGCGGCGCCGTGCTCATCGACACCGGGGCGGCCCACACGGACGTATGCCTGATCCGCAACGGCGCGCTCGTGGACATACGCACCATCGACGCGGGCGGCAACCACTTCACTTCCGACCTGTGCTACGGCCTGGGGCTGACGAGGCCCGTGGCCGAGAACGTCAAGCGGCGCTATGTTTATTCGCTTGACTATCAGGACAGCATAGATACCATCCGCAACCCCAACGGCGGCGTGATGAAGGTGGAACATGAAACCATCCAGTACATCATCGAGGAGCGCACGCGCGAGCTCGCGATGCTCATATCGGCCGCCATGCGCGAAATGGGCGCGGAACCGGAGAAGGGCGTCAGCGTCTACATGACGGGCGGCGGCGTGACGCTCATGCGCGGGAGCTGCGAGTTCATGGAGCGCGAGATGGGGCTGCCCATACAGGTGCGCATGCCCTGGATGCCGCGCCTGAGCTCGCCCAACTACGCGAGCGCATTCTCCGTGATGGACTTCGTGATGCACGCGACGGACGAGGACAACGCGGGCAGGCTCGAGGGCGCGGGCATGAGAAGGAAAGCGATCAGGAAGCTTCGGGACTTCTTCAAATTATAAGGAGGATATTCATATGCCGTTCGGTCTGGATTTCGAGAGCAGCCAGCCGGCCCAGCTCAAGGTCGTGGGCGTGGGGGGCGCCGGCAACAACGCGGTCGATCGCATGATACAATACGGCCTTCGCGGGGTGGAATTCATATCCGTCAATACGGACAAGCAGTTCCTCAACCTCTCGCGCGCGAACCAGAAGATCCAGATCGGCGAAAAGGTCACGCGCGGCCTCGGCGCGGGAGCGGATCCCGAGATGGGGCGCAAAGCCGCCGAAGAGAGCCGGGATGTGATCTCGGACGCCCTCAGAGGCGCGGACCTCGTGTTCATCACCGCGGGCATGGGCGGCGGCACGGGCACGGGCGCGGCGCCCATCGTCGCTTCCTGCGCGAAGGAACTGGGCATACTGACCATCGGCGTCGTGACCAAGCCCTTCTCCTTCGAGGGGAAGGTTCGCATGAACAACGCCGTCAACGGCATCATGAACCTCAAGGAAAACGTGGACACGCTGATCATCGTGCCCAACGACAGACTGCTCGACACGGGGCGCAACGTCACCCTGACCGAGGCTTTCCTCATCGCGGACGACGTGCTGCGCCAGGGCGTGCAGGGCATCAGCGACCTGATCGCCGTGCCGGGCCTCATCAACCTCGACTTTGCGGACGTGCGCACCATCATGAAGGAGCGCGGCATGGCGCACATGGGCATCGGCGTCGCCACGGGCGACGAGCGCGCGGTCAACGCGGCCAAACAGGCCGTGGAAAGCTCACTGCTCGAAACGAGCATCAACGGCGCGCGCGGCGTCATCATCAACATCAGCGGCGGCGTGGGGCTGACCATGATCGAGGTGCGGGACGCCGCGGCCTACATCCAGAATTACGCAGACCCGAGCGCGAACATCATCTTCGGCGCGGGCATCGACGACGAATTGGGCGACGCCATACGCATCACGGTCATCGCGACGGGCTTCGACTCGAAGGAAGAGAAGGAAAAGACCACGCCCGGACGCCGCAGTTCCGTGGAGCCGCCCCAGCCGCAGCGGCCCGCGACCATAGGGCAGCTCAAGAACGAAAAGAACGACACCCGCGGCCCCGACACGAGCTGGCTCGAGCGTCCGCGCCAGAAGAAGCCCGAGTACGCCTCCCCCCTGCCGGACGGCGAGGAGGTCACGCCGCACTTCACGCGCAAGGACCTGCCGCATGAGGACTACAACCCCAAGGAGAAGAACAACCTCGATCTGCCCAGCTTCCTGCGCAACAAGGACGGGAAGTAAATAATTAATAATTGACAATTGACAATTGACAATCAAAGAACGCCGCCTGCGGGCGGAGCGTAGGGGCCGATTTCATATCGGCCCCTAATTCGTGTGGCTGCGTTTTGCGCGTTCCGCCACAATCGTACAAAGAGTCCCCCCGAATCCGTTCATATCCGCGATGCGTTTTCGCGCTATGATAACGTCATAACAATGTGGTGGAGCTTATCGGGCGGGCAGGGTGAGGTTTCTTCGGTTTTTCGCCTGAAGCAAAGGGTTTCCGCCGGCGTCGGCGGAAACCCTTTGCCTTTGCCGCGCCGCGGCCGATCGGCCTTCGACAGCAAAGGGGCGTTTTCTTTCCCGCAGTTCTACATATACGGCGTAAGGAATATGATACATTGTCCGCAGAAGGTTCGCCTATGTATATCGAATTGTTTATTCTGGATAACTTCGTCATGGACGCGCTGCTGCTCCGGCTTGCGTGCGCGCTGTGCGCGGCGCCCGCGCGGCTTTCGCGGCTGCTGCTGTTCTCGCTGCTGGGTTCCGCGCTCGCCTTCGCCTCGCTGCTCTTCGCGCCGCTCGCCTCGCTTCCCGGCAAGCTGATCTGCGCCATGCTCATGGCTTTGGCGCTGCCGGTATACAGCTTCGGGTCGTACCTTCGCGCGCTCGGCTGCGTGCTCGCCTCCGCTTTGCTCGTGGGCGGGCTCGCGCTCCTGCTTGCTCTCGCGGATGGCGGCGGCATGTCGGGCGGTGTGCTCATGGGGGCGTGGAAGCTTCGCACGGCGCTGATCGTCGCGGGGGTCGCGGCCTTCGCGCCGCCGGTCGTTCGCCATTTGCGCATGAAAGGGCAAACGCGCTGCGCCAAGGTGCTGCTCGTCTTTGCGGGAAAGGAGCACAGGCTTCGCGGGCTGTGGGATACGGGCGCGCGGCTCTACGAGCCGGTAAGCGGGCGGCCTGTGATCGCGGCGCATCTGCCCGCGCTTGCGGATGAGGCGAAGATACCGGTGCCCGCGTCCACGGTTTCGGGGGAAACCATGCTTTACGCGCTCAAGCCCGACGCGCTGTTCATCGACGGCCGCGCGTCGGATGCGCTGGTCGCGCCCATCGGGGCGCAGCTTCGCGGCGCGGAAGCCATCATACCATACAGGATATTCGGGGAGGTACGATGAAAACGTTGATTTACCGGTTCCTCGCATGGTTCTACCGCCGCGCGCGGCTTTTCCTGCCGGTCTACTACGTTAATTCCGGCGAGGCGCTGCCGCCGCCTTTGAGCAAGAGGGAAGAGGACGAGTGTATCCGCGCGCTCGCAAAGGGCGATTTGAGCGTGCGCCAGACGCTCATAGAAAGGAACCTGCGCCTCGTGGTCTACATCGCGCGCAAGTTCGAAAACACGGGCGTCAACGTGGAGGATCTGATCTCCATCGGCACGATCGGCCTCATCAAGGCGGTCAATACGTTCGATACGGAAAAGCGCATCAAGCTTGCGACCTATGCCTCGCGCTGCATCGAGAACGAAATACTGATGTATCTTCGCCGGAGCTGCCGCCTCAAGCTCGAGGTTTCCCTCGACGAGCCGCTCAACATCGACTGGGACGGCAACGAGCTGCTCCTTTCGGATATCCTCGGCACGGACGGCGACCTCGTGTGCCGCAACATCGAGGACGAGGTCGATAAGGAGCTGCTCTCCATCGCCATGCGTAAGCTCTCTCCGCGCGAGAAGCGCATCATGGAGCTGCGCTTCGGCCTCGAGGGCAGGCAGGAATACACGCAAAAGCAGGTCGCGGATATGCTGGGCATCTCGCAGAGCTACATCTCGCGGCTCGAAAAGCACATATTGAACACGCTTCGCAAGGAAATGATCGCCATGCTGTGAGGGCATTTATCATGGAATCATAAAGTAAGGCGCGCCGGGCGGCGCGCCTCAGCCATAGTTTGGGTTGTTCCTATTTCTCCCTTGTCCATGCCTCCGACGCCATTTTTTTCAGATCGCCGAGGATGTCGATGCCCTGCGGGCACATGGGCACGCACGCGCCGCACGCGACGCACTTGTCCGCGCGCGAATCGGCGGAAGTGAACAGATAGTCCCCGCGCGAGGCGGCCCCGTTCTGATAGCGCGCGTATTCGTTCCAGATCGAGAACATATGCGGGATGTTCACGCCGTTGGGGCAGGGCATGCAGTAGCGGCAGCCCGTGCAGCTGTTGTTCGTGCGCCTGGCGAGCGCCTCTGCCACCTGCGCGACCGCCTGCTTCTCGGCCGCGTTCAGGGGCCGATGCGCGGCGAACGTGGCGAGGTTGTCCTCGAGCTGCGCGCGGCTGCTCATGCCGCTGAGCACGACCTTCGCGTTGCCGTAGTCGGCGACGAAGCGCAGCGCCCACAAAGCGTCGGAGGCTTCCGGCGCGAGCGTCCGGAAGGGAAAAGCGACGTCCTCCGGCAGCGCCGCGAGCGCACCGCCCTTGACGGGCTCCATCACGACGACGCCGACGCCCAGTTCCTCGGCGAGCAAAAATCCCTTTTCGCCCGCCTGGTCCTGCGTATCCATATAGTTGAACTGGAGCTGGCAGAAGTCCCACTTGCGCGCGCGCAGGATCTCCTCAAACTCCGCATAGCCGCCGTGGAACGAGAAGCCGAGCTTCCTGATGCGGCCCTGCCTCTGGTATTCCTCGAAGAGCGGAATGAGATCGAGCTTGTTGACCTTCTCCCAGCGCGCGCCGTTGAGCGCGTGGATGAGATAAAAGTCGACGTAGTCCGAGCGCAGATTCTTCAGCTGGAACTCGAATATCCCCTTCGCGTCCTCGAGCGACTCCGGCTTCCACGAAGGGAACTTCGTCGCAACATGGAACGAATCGCGCGAAAGCGTGCCGAGCACCCTGCCCACGAAGGGCTCGCTCTCCATGCCGTGGTAGTTGTAGGCCGTATCGAAATAGTTCACGCCGCCTTCGTAGGCGCGAAGGAGCAGGGCTTGCGCCTCCGCCTCGTCGATATGCCCGTCTTTGGTGGGGAAACGCATGCAGCCGTATCCGAGCGCGGATACGTTGATTCCCGCGAGATCGCGATAGAACATGTCGCACCTCATATCTGTAAGATGGATTTATTGTATCACCGATGGCGCGAATAAAAAAGCCCCCGCTTGTTCGCGGAGGCTTGAGCGTGTCAATCTCAATAATTCTCGGCCTTGATCTCGAAGTAGGCCTGCGGGTGCGCGCACACGGGGCAGAGCTTGGGCGCGTTCTCGCCGATGTGTATGTGGCCGCAGTTGCCGCACTTCCAGACGTAAACGCCGTTGCGGGCGAACACCTTGCCTTCCTCGATGTTGGCGAGCAGCTTGCGATAGCGCTCCTCGTGACCCTTTTCTATTTTTGCGACACCTTCCATGAGCGCCGCGATCTGCTCGAAGCCTTCCTCGCGCGCGATTTTCGCGAAGCCCGCGTACATGTCTGTCCATTCGTAGTTCTCGCCCGCGGCGGCATCCTTGAGGTTGTCCGTGGTGGCGGGCACAGCGCCGCCGTGCAGGAACTTGAACCACAGTTTGGCGTGCTCCTTCTCGTTGGCGGCCGTCTCGTCAAAGATGTCCGCGATCTGGTTGTAGCCATCCTTGCGCGCCTGCGAGGCGTAGTAGTTGTACTTGGTCCTCGCCTGCGCTTCGCCCGAGAAGGCGGTCTGGAGGTTCGCCTCGGTCTTGGTTCCTTTGAGTTCTTTCATGATGGTTCTCCTTTCAGAATTGTATCTTGTTGTGATTCCCGACATTGTTTGCATACGCCCGCAAAGAGCATCAGCACGCTGGAAACCTGAATTTCGTCCTGCCCGTTGGCGGCGGCGCACACGTCGGGCATATCGTCCGTGAAAATGTCCACGGTGCGCCCGCATTCGGAGCAGACCGCATGGTAATGCTCGCTCGTGTTGCCGTCGAACCTGTCGGGGCCGCTCTTGGCGTGGATGCGCAGTATCATGCCGTGCGCGGCGAGCTGATTCAGGTCGCGGTAGACCGTGGCTAAGCTGATGCCCGGGTTTTCGGGCTTGATCATGGAGTAGAGCTCCTCGGCGGTGGGGTGCGAGCGGGTCGAGCGGAGCGCGCCCAGTATGACTTCGCGCTGGCGGGAATAGATCATATGAACGCCCTCCGTTTCTAAATCGATAACAATTACTAATCTTAATTATATATAAACCGGATGAAATGTCAAGGCTTGCGCGCGATATTTTTTGCGCGGCCGGATAAAAAAAGCCGCCCGAAGGCGGCATTCCGGTGCGCCGGGTCTGTCAGCAGTACATGCCGTTGGCGGACATGTATTTGTAGATCTGGTCGCCGTGCTGCTGCTCTTCCTTTTGGATGTGGTTGAGCACGTTGCGCACGTTGCTATCCGAGAACTCGAAAATGCACGTGTTGTAGGTGGAGGAAACGTGCTTTTCGGTGGAGAGCGCGTCGGAGCAGAGGTAAGCGTCCTTTTGCTTTTCCTGCGCGGAACAGTTGGACGGCTTGAACTGCATGTTTTGCTGGGAGCCGCTTTGCTGCTGGGAGCCGCCCTGCTGGGCGTTCATGCCCTGTTGGGAGCCGCCTTGCTGGGCGTTCATGCCCTGCTGTGAGCCGCTTTGCTGCTGGGCGTTCATGCCCTGCTGGGAGCCGCTTTGCTGCTGGGCGTTCATACCCTGCTGGGAACCGCCCTGCTGGGCGTTCATGCCCTGCTGGGAGCCGCTTTGCTGGGAGCCGCCCTGCGCCTGCATGGACTGCTGCGAACTGCCGCCCTGCGCCTGCATGGGCTGCTGGGAACTGCCGCCCTGCGCCTGCATGGGCTGCTGGGAACCGCCGCCCTGCATCTGCATGGGCTGCTGGGAACCGCCGCCCTGCGCCTGCATCTGCGGCACCGTGCCGGACGCGATCTGGTCGAGCGTCTGCAGGTGCTGCTGCTCGCGCTGGCGGATCTGCGAGAACAGGCTTTTAAGCTGCTCGTCGCAGGCTTCGTTGGAGTACTTGGCGTATTTGTCGATGCATAATTGCTCCTGGGAACGCAGGTCCTTGAGAAGCGTCGACTCTTTTTGGGTCAGTTGCATATCATCACCTCGCGTCTATTATGAGACGCGGGATGGGGCGTTATGCCTCAATTTCGCATGGGACGGCATCCAAGTAATGCCAATAAAAAACGCCCTCGCGGGCGGGTGGGACTTTTTGTCAACGCTTAGGGCATTCCGCTTCGGGCTTCGCCGCCGGACGCTCCGCGACGGTTTTTGCCGCCGGACGTTCCGCGACGGGCTTCGCCGCCGGACGCTCTGCGACGGTTTTTGCCGCCGGACGTTCCGCGACGGGCTTCGTCGCCGGACGCTCCGCAGCGGGCTTCGCCGCCGTATGTTTCACAACGGGCTTTGCAGTGTTGGGGCTCATTGCCGGCCTCGATGTTTTAAGCTGCGCATTGGGCATGGCGGCCCTGCGCTCGGCGGCTATGGCATCCGCTTTGGTGGCGAGCAGCTCTCCCCTGGGATGCAGCGGCGGCGCGTAGATCGTGAACAGCTTGAGAGGCGCGCTGCCCGTGTTGACGATGTTATGCCAGGTTCCCGCGGGCACCTGCACGGCGTAACCCTTGGCGATGTTGCGCTGAAGGTCCAGCTTCTCCCTGCAATCGCCCATCATGACCTTTGCGCGCCCGCATTCGATGTAGATGAACTGGTCGGAGGTCGGGTGCACCTCGAGGCCGATGTCGGAGCCGACGGGGATGCTCATGAGCGTCGTTTGTAGATGCTTGCCGGTCCAGACCACCGCGCGGAAGTTCTGGTTCTGCTCGGCGGATTGCGCGATGTCGATGATGTAGGGTTCGTTGCCGTGATCCGGGGATTTCGGGGCGCGGGGGGGCTGGCGGTACATGGCGGCGCTCCTTTCGGGAAAATCTGGTATAGTATATGCATCCCGTACCGCGCCTGTTCCCCGGTAAGAAAACGGGTCTGCGCACTTCGCAGACCCGCGCCCGATCAGCGGCCTAAATTGTCGACAAACGCTCTCATTTCCTTCTTGGAGCCTATGGAGTGCGTCCGGTCGATGATGGCCTGCTGCTCCGTGCCCGACAGGCTGGTGAAGTGGCGCATTGCCTGAAGGTTTTGCGCCAGCGCCATGCCCAAACCGAGAGGGAGTTCCGGGCCTTCCGAATTCCACTGCATCTCAATCACCTCGGCATTATTGTTTGCCAAGCCCAAACAAAGGATACGAACCATATGAAGGCAACACAGAGAGCGTGCGTACTGCGTAAACAGAAAAAGGTTCTTCGGCCGGAACGCCGCGGCATGACAATGCCCCGCGCCGCAAAGAATTGTCAGATTGCGTGGGCGGGAGGATGGCAGACGCCGCCTTCGCAGACATAATATGTCGTTTTGTTGTCGATAATCGGATATTCCGGGCCGGACGCGAAGCGAAAAGCCCAATCCGAGCGCACGCGGAGCCCGCGAAGCCCGGCCGGGTCGTTTGTCGCGCAGACGATTTTTTTGACGGGCAGCGCGCCGTATAAATAGAAGCCGTAGCCCGCCGGATACGACGCGGCGAGGCCGTTCATGAAGGCGGACTGCCGCTCGGCGCGCCGGGCGAACTCTTCGTCGTCCGTCAGGAGCGCGAGGCGGGAGAGGACGTACGCCATCACGGAGTTGCCCGAGGGCATCGCGCCGTCGTAGCTTTCCTTCGTGCGCGCGACGAGGGTTTCGTTGTCCTTCCCGGAAAGGAAGAAGCCGCCGCCCTGCGCGTCCTCGAACAGCGCGCAGGCCCGCTTTGCAAGCCCGGCCGCGCGCGAGAGAAAGCTTTCCTCGAAGGTCGCCTCGTACGCCTCGATCAGCGCGTACGCGTAAAACGCGTAGTCGCTCAAAAAGCCTGCGCCGAGGCGCTTGCCGCTCGTTTTGCCGACAAGCACCGCGCCGTCGTCGGAAAGCTCCCGGCCGATGAAGGCGAGCGTATCCCGCGCGGCGTCCGCGTAAAGGCCGTGCTTGAGTATGCGGCCGCCCGCCGCGAAGGCCGCGGCCGCGAGCGCGTTCCACGCGGTGAGCTTTTTGACGTCGGTGCGCGGCGGCACGCGCTTTTTGCGGTAATCGTAAACCCTGGGGAGCAGCGCGTCCGTTTCGGCGTCGTCCTCCCGCGCGCGCAAGAGGTTCGGCACGCTCAGTCCCTCGAAGTTGCCCGTTTCCGTGATGCCGTAGCGCAGGCAGAAGCGCGCGCCGTCCGCGTCCCCGAGCGCCTCGCGGATCTCGCCGGGCGAAAACAGATAGTACCGGCCTTCCATGCCCTCGCTGTCCGCGTCCTGCGAGGCGTAGAAGCCGCCGTCGGGCGCGCGAAGCTCCCGCTCCATATAGGCGAGCGTGCGCTCGGCTACGGCGCGCCAGAGCGGCCTTCCGCTCTGCTCGTAAGCCGTCAGGTAGGCGATGGCGAGCAGCGCGTTGTCGTAGAGCATCTTCTCGAAGTGCGGCACGAGCCAGAAGCGGTCGGTCGAATAGCGGCAGAATCCGCCGCCGACATGGTCGAACATGCCGCCGCGGAACATGCACTCGAGCGTTTTTTCGGCGAGTTCCGGCGCCGTGCGCAGCAGGAACATCAAATTGTGCGGCGCGGGGAATTTCGGCGCGCTGCCGAAGCCCCCGTATTCGGGGTCGAACCTGCGGCGAAACTGCGCCGCGGCCTCCTGAATGGGCGCGCTGTCATGCCCACCGTCGTCCCTTTCCTCGGCGTCGATGAGCGCCGTGATGCGGGCGGCGCTTTTGGAAAGCCTGCCGCGCTCGTTCTCCCACGCCTCCCGGACGGCAAAGAGCAGCTTGAGGAACGCATCCTTGGGAAAATACGTTCCCGCGTAAAACGGCTTGCCCTGCGCGTCCGCAAATACGCTCAGCGGCCATCCGCCGTTGCCCGTCATGACCTCGCAGGCGCGCATGTATACGGCGTCTATGTCGGGCCTCTCCTCGCGATCGACCTTGACGGATACGAAGCCCCGGTTGAGCTCGCGCGCGACCTCGGCGTCCTCGAAGCACTCGCGCGCCATAACGTGGCACCAGTGGCAGGCCGAATAGCCGATCGAGATGAACAGCGGCTTATCCTCGTCCGCCGCTTTTTGCAGCGCCTGCGCGCCCCATGGAAACCAGTCCACGGGGTTGTGGACGTGCTCGAGCAGGTACGGCGAGGTTTCGCCGGCGAGCTTGTTTGTCTTTTTCGCGTCGCGCAAGCGTCGGCTCCTTTCTTCGTCTCGGCGTCGCGCCGTGAACCATCGGCGCTTTTTGATAAGAATAGCATCCCTTTGCGCAAAGGATGCTATTCAGACGCATATTTTTCAAGGAATTTACAATTCCATGCATCCGAGCCCGACGTTGGGTGCGTCCTCTCCCGCGAGGGCGCGGGCGATCCATTCGGCGACGGAGATTCCGTCCGCCCTGTGGCCGTAGAGGGCCGGGGTCACGCGCGCGATGGTGTGCGCCGTACCGCCCGTTTTTTCGATAAGACCGTAGTTGTAGATATACGCGCGGAACGCCGGGATTTCTTGCAGCAGCGCGCGCAGGGCTTCGCGAAGATGAACGTGAAAGCGCTCCGTCGCCTCGCGCGAAGGCTTGAACGGGCCGCCCGCGAGCTTGCTCTCGTACTGCGAGAGCGTCTCGTCGTAGGGGGAAACCGAAAAAAGGCAGGTCACGCCGCCGCCGAGCCGCCTGTTGAGATCGATCAGCCAGTCCCGCATGAGCTGCCCGTCGTCCGCAAGGCAGTCCCTATGGCGCGCTTCGGTCTTCCAGGTATCCCGGAGGATCTCCTTCCAGCCCGGATAACACATCTGGCCCCCGTCGACATACAGGACAAAACGCCCGCACTTGGGGAAGAGCGGCGCGAGTTCCGCCGTCCACGCGGCCGCCGCGAAAGCGCCCGCGCTCTCCCCGCCGATGAACACGGTTTCCGCTTCGAAGAATTCCCTGGGCGCCGCAGCCAGCGCCGCGCGCACGTTCGCGAGGCCGCGATGGTACAGCGTCTTCTCGCGGCGGCCTTCGCGGTAAGGGAACTCGCTCCGGCCGAGGAAGAAGTCGGCGGTGGCGTAGGGCAGGTAGATCGCGTTATACTCGTCGAGCGGGTTCCGTTCGTCGTCCGCGGCGGCCAGGCCGGTCATCCCGATCTCCATGTAGAAGCGCGCGAACGGGAAGTAATAGCATTCCCGGCCGGCGAACAGCCGGAACACCGTCGTCGGGCGCGCGGCGGTATGCTCGTTCCACGACGCTCCGCCGCCGCTGAAATAAACGGCGGTTTTGTTCGTCGTGCCTTTTTTATAATAGGCGCAGTAGTTTGAGCCGTCGGAGCAGACGCAGCCCGGCAGCTTCACGCGGTACCAGCGCCTCGTTTTCGGGAAGGCGCCTTTGTAGAACCGCGCTCGCCTGAGGAGCGTATAAAACATAAGAAACGGCGCCGCGACAAACGCCAAAAGCCTCGCCAAAAAGATCATTGCGTTTCCTTTCTCCGAGGTGCGGCGGCATGGCCGCGCACAATAAACCGAACGCTTCGCCACGCCCGCCCCCGATTCGGTTATTCCCATCCCGGATGATATTGCATCCGCGCGCGCGCGTCAAGGGGTGCGGCCATGACGGTCCCCAAATTTTTCCGATAGAGAAAAGCCCGCCTGATCCGGCGGGCTTGGGTTCGGGGTTCGTTCAGCCGCGCCTGCGCCTGAGCGCGAACAGGAGCGTCAGCGCGCCCGAAAGGAGCAGCGCGAAGCCCGCGTTCGAAAACGCGTCGCCCGTCTCGGGCGGGAATGAAACGGCGATGTTGACGACGGTGTAGGGGGCGGGCCTGTTGATTCCGGTATCCGCCACGCGCACCAGCGCGGTCGTGCCGGAAACGGCATAGCCCGCGGGCGCGGTGATCTCCTTGACTGTATAGTCGCCGAAGAGCACATCCGTGAATCGCACGACGCCCGAGGCGTTTGACGTCGCGGTATCGACCAGATACCCGTTCATGTAAAGGCCGAACTTCGCGCCGGCGAGCGGCTTATTGCTCCCGTCTACCTTCATCAGCTCGATCGTGCCGTAAGCGAGGACGTTGACCATCGCTTCCTCGACGACGGCGTCGGGCAGCACGTTGTCGACGGGATCGACGACGAGGGAAACCATCACGGCGTCGCGGTTGAGCTTGTATCCGTACGGCGGCGCGAGTTCGCGCACGGCGTAATCTCCCGGCAGCAGGCCGGTGAAGCGGACGACGCCGTTTATTGCGGCGACGCTCTGCAGCGGCGTTGCGAACGCCGTGTCGGAAGCGGAGAAGATCTGGAACGCGCCGCCGCTGAGCGGGCGGTCGTATTCGTCCGTCTTATGCAGCACGACGGAAGCGCGAAGGCGCACGTCGACGAACGGCGTCGCGATTTCGTATCCGGCATCGTGTTCGTGGCCGGGTCCACGACGAGGGAAACCGGCACGTCGCTCTCCCAAACCTCGTAGCCGAAGGGCGCTTCGAGCTCGCGCACGACGTAATCGCTCGGCGTGAGATTGTCGAAACGGATGACGCCGCCCGCGGACGCGACGCTTTGCAGCGGCGTCGCGAAAGCCGTGTCCGCCGCGCGGAATATCCCGAACAGACCGCCGCTGAGCGCCTTGCCGGTTTCGCCCGCCTTATGCAGTATGACGCTGGCCGTGAGGAGTTCGTCCGCGATGGGCTCGACGATCTCCGCGTCGGGCAGCGTGTTGGCCGCGGCGTTCATGACGAGGGAAACCGGCACGCCGCTCGTCCAGACCTTGTAGCCCAACGGCGCTTCGATCTCGCGCACGATGTAGTCGCCCGGCGCGAGGTTTTCGAAGCGGATGACGCCGCCCGCGGACGCGACGCTCTGCAGCGGCGCCGCGAAAGCCGTGTCGGAGGCGCGGAATATCCGGAACAAACCGCCGCTGAGCGGATCGCCGTTCTCATCCGCCTTATGCAGTATGACCGCGGCCGTGAGCGGCTCGTTGGCCACGCTCAGCGTCTGGCTGAGGGTTTCCCCTGTTCCGTAGATCGTGACCGGATAAGACGAGGTATCGAGCGCATAGCCGAGGGGCGCTTTTTTCTCCCGGATGTAGTAGGTGCGAAGCTTGAGCCTCTGGAACACCGCCCGCCCGTCGACGGTCGTGAGCGTCTGCTTGACGTTGCCCGAGCTGTCGAGCAGCTCGAACTCCGCGGGCGCGGTGATGACGTTGCCATCGAGGTCCGTCTTGGTGACGGTGATGCTGCCGTTGCGTCCGCTGCCCGCGGCCGCGAGCGCGGCGTCGGTCACGTATATGTCGGACATCGCCCCGTCGGAATCGTTGTACGCGCCCGTCAGGCTGATCGTGTTGCTGTATCTGCCCTTTCGGGTTACGTCGGTTTTGAAGTCGAGGCGATAGCCCTGCGCGCCGTCGGGCAGGTCTATGATGAATATGCGCGTGCTGTAATCGTAGGTGAAGCTGTACAGCGCGGCGTCGACCTTGTCGCCCAGGCTCATGACGCCGGCCGCATCCTGGTTCCAGTAATACAGCACGACGGATTCGTTGTCCAATTCAAGCCCTTCCTGCAGCCTGTCCGACAGCCGCGCGTTCATCATGGGCGCCTGGTTCGGGTTGATGAATACGCCCCAGCCGATATATCCCGTGGCCTCGGTGAAATCCTCGAGTATCGTCTTGACGATGGGCTTGTTGGGCACGACGAACTCCGGCGTTACGGAAACGGTCGGCGCGCCGGCGATGCCTGAGGTGAGAAGCGCGGTGTTGGGGAAGGTGACGTCCCCGTTCGTGGTAAGAAACACGCCCCAGTTCGCTACGACCGTGTCGAATGTGATGACCGTTTGCCTGTTGATTTCCCCGAGCCTGACGGTGAGCGTCGTGCCCGCGGCGTCTATCAGGAGCTTCGCGCCGGGATCGTCCCCGTCGATGCGCAGCGAGCCCGCTACGTATGTCTGACCGGGCTGTATGAGCTCGGTCACAGTGGCGTCGGGCATGTGCATCTGGTTCTGGTTGAGCGTGATCTCCCAGGAGAACGTTTTGGTTGCGTAGTCGTAATGGGCGCAGCGCTTTGCGAGCACGGTGCTCGCGACGGTCTGCGTTGCGTTATTGGAGCTGGAGTCCGTCACGCCTCCGCCCTTGAGCGTGACCGATCCGTTGTAATACGTGCCGCTGTAGTTGTTGGCGTAGTGGTTCGCGTTGGTGACCTGCGTTTTGAAGGTAAGGTACGGATGCGCGGCGGCCGCGAGATCTCCCAGATAGATCGTCAGCTTCTTGTTCGCGCTGTCGAAGTAATACTGGTTGGGCGCGGACGTCACGTCCGACAGGTTCGCGACGCGCACGAGCGTGGTGTTCGCGCTGCCGTCCCTGCGCACGATGCCGAAGCTCTCGTAATAGAGCTGGTTGCTGCCGATGGTTTCGGTTACGGTCGCGCCGGTGATCGTGCGCGCGTTTCGGTTGATCTCGATCTCCCAGGTGATGAGCTGCGTCGCCTTGTCGTAGCCGGCGCCGCGCTTGCGGACCAGGCTCGTCGCGACCGCGACGCTGGGGGATGTCACCGTATACGGCACGGAGCTGATGTTCAGCGAGGCGGTGTTGGTAAAGCCGGTCTGGTTCTGCTGGGTATAGTACGCGTCGAGAACCTGCGTGGTGAAGGTGATGGTCTGAATCCCTTCCGCCGCGCTCCCGAGGGTATAGGTGAAGTTCTGCCCGCTCAGGGCGGCCGTGTCTCCGGGATAGGTCGTGACCGGCTTCCCGTTGCGGAGCACGGACGCAAGGTCCATGAGCAAATGGTTCGGGAGCGTGTCGCTCACCGTGGAGGAGGCCGGTATGGTGCGGTTGTTGTTGTTGAGCGTGATGGTCCAGTCGATGTATGAAACGCCGCCGACGGTCCTGACGACGCCGACTTTTTTGATCCAATCGGTCGTGACGGTGACCTGCGCGCTCGCCGTGTCGATGGGGTCCGGGAAGGTCCCCACGTAGAGATCGGCTTCGTTGGTGAGCAACTGGCTCGAGCCCTCCGCGCCGAAAGCGTTCTCCGTCGGGATCGTCACGATGGTGAAGGAGGTCGTGCCCGTCACGCTGCCCAGCGAGAAAATATGGTTTCCGCCGCTTTCTTCGACGCTTGCGGAGGGAAGGGAACAGGACGCATACGTCTGGTCCTCGCCGAGGCTGTCAACGACGCGCACGTCCTCGATGGTAACTTCGGGGTCGCCGGAATCGACGGTGATGGTCCAGGTGATCCGATTCGTCGCGGGATCGTAGACGCCGCTCTTTTCCACCGTCGCTTCGGGCGGCAGGGGATCCTCCTCGAATCCTATGGTGATGATCGTGCCGTCCGCCCAGAGCTCGAAGCTGATCGGCGGGCCGCCGGAGATCTCCACTTCGAGCAAATCGCCCTCTATGGTGAAGCTGGCGGAATCGACCGTGATGTCCTCGACGTCGTCGGCGAACGTGATCGTGACGACGCCGTCCTCCGTGACGGTGAGATAGCCGATCGTATAGGTGACGCTGTCCTCTCCGACGACGGTGAGCTCGTAGCCGTCGGCGCTCGTGATGGGCGTGAAGCGCGCGACGCGCGTAAGCTCGGCGGGCAGTGTGACGACGAAATAATCCCCCGCTTTAACGCTGTTTTCGGCGAGTACCGCCTCGAGAACTTCGAACGAATAGTCTATTTTACGTGCGCGTTCTGAGGGATGTTGTTGTAATCCGTAACCTCGACGCCGCCCACGGACGCCGTGAAGCTGGCGGATAGGATATTGACGAGCGGCGGGTCCAGCGCGAACAGGTCCCTTCCGTCGGCGGCCAGCGCGGCGGGGAAGAGCGTGAAAAGCTGCGCGAACACGAGCAGGGCGGCGAGAAAATGCGAAATGGTTTTGCGTTTCATTCATGGCTCCTTCATGATGGCATGTATTCCGTCGGCGGAACAGCCGTAATTGCGCTAAAATACACATTCCATTTTTGGCAATGCTCGACTATTATAATTAAGATATACATGTTGTGTCAAGAAACAACATAACACACTATATTTGACGGACGGGCGGTACGGAACGATATGTTTTACACGGCGTTTCCGGAGGTGGACATAAAATAATATTCGCAATCCCGTTCAAGAAGCGCGAGACGCGCGCGATGTATGATTTGGGAGGTGGTGACGGTCATGGAGTTGAAGGATACGGTGCGCGCCGTGCGCAGGATGCAGAACCATATCGACGCGCATCTCGCGGAGCCGATCACGCTCGCGCAGCTCGCGCGCGCGGCGGGCTATTCGCAGTGGCACAGCGAGCGGGTATTCCGCGAGCACGTCGGGAAGACGCCCTTCGAGTACATCCGCGCGCTGCGGCTCTCGAAGGCGGCGCTGCTTTTGCGCGACGGGCGGCCGAAGATCGTCGACGTGGCGTTCGATTTCGTGTTCGATTCGCACGAGGGCTTCACGAAGGCGTTTTCGAGGCAGTTCGGCATTTCCCCGAGCCGTTACGCGCGTGAGAAGCCGCCGATTGCGCTGTTCATTCCGTATCCGGCTTATGACCGCCGCCATACGCAATTCGAAGGAGAGAAAATGATGGAAGAAAAAGAAGGCGGGAAAACCAAACTGCTGCCCGTATTCGTGCAGGTCGTCGAGCGCCCGGCGCGCAAGGCGCTGATTCGCAGGGGCCGCAGGGCGGAGGATTATTTCGCGTACTGCGAAGAGGTCGGATGCGACGTGTGGGGCGTGCTCACGAGCGTGAAGGAAGCGCTCTACGAGCCCGCGGGCATGTGGCTGCCCGCGAAGCTGACGCCCGCGGGCACGTCGAAATACGTGCAGGGCGTGGAGCTTGCGCTCGATTACGACAAGCCCGTTCCCGAAGGCTACGAGCTGATTGAGCTCGAGCCGTGCAGCGCCATGGTGTTCCAGGGGCCGCCCTACGAGGACGACGATTTCGAGGAGGCAATCGGCATCATCTGGGATTTCATGAACCGTTTCGACCCGGCGCTTTACGGCTACGCCTGGGCGGACGAGGACGCGCCGCGTTTCCAGCTCGCCCCGATGGGGTATCGCGGCTACATCGAGGCGCGGCCGGTAAGGCTGCTCCCGCGCGGCTGATCCAACCGGGCGATTTTTCGCGGGACGCCCGCCCCGCGTAGTAAAATCCCGCGGAACATGGTTTCCGCCGGAGCGCGAACGAATTTCCAAAAAAACGTCGGCCCGCCGGTTTTCAGCCGGCGGGCCAAACTTTGCGCTTTTACTCGGCCAGGACGGTGTCAGACGCGAACGGGAAGGCCTTAGCGTCTAGAGCAGCTCATCCATCGCGGGAAGGGCGTTCATGGCGCCGGCGTATCCCGTTCCGCAAGAAGGACGCAATAATCCAGTATCACGTTGCCCTGTTCGTCCTGCTGGGTAAAGCGCGGGCAGTTGTACCGTTCAAAAAAGCAGGACATGCCAGCTTCGATCCGGAAATTGCCCATTCCGTTTTCCGCCAATTCGGCGACGCACGCGTCGTGCATGCAAAAGAGGCTGCCGTCGTCCTCCCGGCCTTTGATCCAGCATACGCCTATGTCGCCCCCGTCGAGATCGATATGGCCGTAGCCCTCTGGAACGGGGGTGTCCGCCGGAAAGAACATGCCGATCCAGTATTCGAACGTGTTTTCAAAATCCTCGCCGCAGCGCATGAAGCCGAGATAGCCGTTTTCGATGCCCGGCGCCTCGCCGAGCGCCTCGAGCTCTCCGAACCAGCCGTTCTGGAACCACTCGCCCCATTTGTGGCCGAAGCCGTTCGCCCGCTCGGCGTTGGTATAGCGCTTGCCGATGAAGCGCAGGGAGGGCAGACGCTCCCTGTACACCCTGACGATCTCTCCCATTTTTCACACTCCCGTTCGATATGAATTTTTCCGTTACCTTATTATAACAAAATCCGCGGGCAAAGCAATTCATATCATTTGGGCAATATCGGTCCAACGCGTACGCGCCGCCGCGCGAAGTTGCTTTTTCCAATAATTTCATATACGGATCCGAAAAAATATATTATGATAGCATTGACGAGCGGCGTTGCCCGGAGCTTGCGTTCTATTTCTATTCGTAAATAACAGGGAGGATAAAAGCATGAGAAGAATACTTGGCTTGTGCCTGGCGCTGGCTTTCCTTCTGACGGGCTGCGGCCTGCCTGGCGCGGGCCGCGCGGGAGAGCCCATGGCGCAAATCGCAAAAACAAACGAGCCTGCCGCCGCCTCAAAGCCGCCCGCGCAGCCGACTCCCGGCCAGTCCGCGCAGGCTCCCGAGGCTTCCGGGCGGGAGGGCGCGTACCAGCCTGTCATCGACGCGTACATCGAAGCAAAAGCGAGCGGATTCACCAAGATCGACCCGATACTCGCGGACACGTTCCCCGCGCGCTCGGAGAACCTCGGCTCCGACATGGCCGACCTTGGCGTGGATATCGAAACCGTCTCGCTGCTCTACGTGCTCTACGATATGAACGCCGACAGGACGCCCGAGCTG
The DNA here is from genome assembly GCA_002069725.1 of Firmicutes bacterium ADurb.Bin248. GTDB lineage: Bacteria > Bacillota > Clostridia > Christensenellales > CAG-138 > Phil1. The sequence continues at coordinate 51,175 of MWBW01000006.1, forward strand.
TTCATCATCGCCTCGCAGCCGGACGTCAACTATATCTGGAGCGTGTATACGATCGCGAACAACGAGGCGGTGTCCCTGCTCCAGCAGACGGGCGCGCGGGAGGAGATCCTCTTCGGGGTCAATGAGGACGGCCTGTGCGCGTTCTCGAAGAGCTGGACGCATATGGGCATTACGGTGGAGCTGTTTTACAGGCTGCCCGCGGGCGGGGACAGCCTGACTTTGGAGGAGGGCCTGTACACCGACTGGAACGAAGCCGCGCAGAACGATGCGTACGCGGATCTCGAAAACCATCAGATCATCCAATACGGCGACCATTTTAAGGGCGTATCCGACCTGTACCGCCCGGATTCCGGCAAACTGACCCCGATCACGGCGGACGAGTGGTTCTCGATAAGCAACGACTACATCGCCTACGTGGTCGATTTTGAGGAGATACTTGAACTCCACGAATACCCCGCGGGTTTCAAGGCGTACTCGTAACGTCCGCGCCCTCCGAAGTGCCGCAAGTACGCTTTCAAAGACAGGAAAGGGGTGCGAACGATGAAAAAGATCATAGCCCTTTGCGCACTTCTGCTCTCGGCGCTGCTCTTGAGCTCGTGCTTTGCCGTGCTTCCGCTGCTGCGCTCCGTCTTGCGCCCGCCGGAGGCTACCGTCGCGCCGACGCCGAGGCAGACGGCCGAACCCACGCAAAAACCCGCGCCGCGACCGACGGCGGAGCCCGCGCCGGACGCGTCGCAGGATCTGCCGCTCTATCGCTTCAACGCCAACAGGGCCGAGGAGCACCTGCGTAACGGCGAGACCGAGGAGGCCATACTCGCCTACGAGGCCGCGATCCGCTATGCCATACTCGAAAACAACTGCCCGCAGCAGGAGCTTGCGGAGCTGTATCTGACCTTGTCGCGCGTCTACGAGGACGAGGGGCGGGATGTGCGCGCGCTCGCCGTGCTCCTGGGCGCGAAGGAGCGCGCGGACGAATCGCGGGAGATCGCCGACGGGATCGCGTGCCTTCTGGCGGATGACGGCGCGCCCGCGAACAGGGCGGCCAAATCCGCCTACCTCAGTGTTCTGCGTTCGCTGATCTCCGCGCACGGCCAATACGCCGCGGCGGAGGGGGAGTGGGTGGATTATCCCTTGGGCGTGTTCCACGCGCAGCTCGTCGACTGCGACGCGGACGGCGTCGACGAACTGCTGTGCATCTACGGAACGCCCCGCCCCTATACGTATGAGTATGACGGAGAAACCTACGAGGAGGTCCGCAACATCCCGTGCGTGGAGCTTTACGCGTACCGGGACGGGGAAGCCGCGCTGCTGCTTCAGGAATGCGTCGGCTATTACTTCGCCCAAAGCGACGATTACAAAGAGGTCCTCGTCTGCCGGGCGGACGGGGATATCTGGATCAACTTCTATCTGGATACGGCGGATTTCTGCGACGCGTTCTATACCGTCCGGGAAGGGAACCTGGTTTCCCGCGTCTATCGCGCGCGCATTCCCGAGGACGCCGGCTTCGACGTCGACACGAGCGTCTACGACGTCGCCGGGAGCTTCGAGATCGACGGAACGCAGGTGAGCCGGGAAGTCTTTGAGCTCCAGCACGAGGCCATGCAGGACCGCTTCTACGGCCCGGAGGAGCAGACGTACGAGTGGATCTACATTCCCCCCGACGAATTCTGGGCGTGGGGATACGGCAAATACGTCGACGCGCTCCTGCTTACGCTGGGCGGATGACATATCCCGCGCCGCCGCGCCGCGCCCCGCCGACCGGCGGGGCGCGCTGTTTATGCGGGAGCTGTTCTTTTCGCGTTTTCGTCTCCTTTCGCTCCGCGGGCCTTAGGAATAAATCCCAGACGGCCAGCAATACTAAGAAAAAGCATACGGAAATAAGGAGATACGCCATTGATGCCCACCGACGAAACGAAGAACGGCACGAAAAAGGCGCGGCAGCTCGAGAGCTATCGCGTGGACGACGCGAACCAATTCCTAACCACCGACAACGGGCTTTTGCTGACGAACACCGACGATTCCCTCAAGGCGGGCGAGCGCGGGCCCACGCTGCTGGAGGATTTCCATTTCAGGGAGAAGATCACCCATTTCGACCACGAGCGCATACCCGAGCGCGTCGTGCACGCGCGCGGCTTCGGCGCGCACGGATACTTCCAGCCGTATGAATCCATGGCGGAGTATACCAAGGCGCGTTTCCTGCAGGACCCGGGCGTGAAAACGCCCGTGTTCGTCCGCTTCTCGACCGTCGTGGGTTCGCGCGGTTCGGCCGACACGGTGCGCGACGTGCGCGGCTTCGCGGTGAAGTTCTACACCGAGGACGGCAACCTCGACATCGTGGGCAACAACATACCCGTATTCTTCATTCAGGACGCCATCAAGTTCCCCGATATCGTGCACGCCATTAAGCCCGAGCCGGACAACGACCTGCCGCAGGCGACCAGCGCGCACGACACCTTCTGGGATTTCGTCGTCAACACGACCGAAACGGCGCACATGGTCATGTGGCTCATGTCCGACCGCGCGATCCCGCGCAGCTTCCGCATGATGGAGGGCTTCGGCGTCAACACGTTCCGCTTCATCAACGCCGGGGGCAGGGCGCGGTTCGTGAAGTTCCACTGGAAGCCGCTGCTGGGCGTGCACTCGCTCGTGCGCGACGAGGCGCAGAAGCTCTCGGGCAAGGACCCCGATTTCCACCGCCGCGACCTGTGGGACGCCGTCAATCAGGGCAACTACCCGGAGTTCGAGTTCGGCGTGCAGATGCTCGACGAGGAGCGGGAGTTCGATTTCGGCTTCGATATACTCGATCCCACCAAGCTCTGGCCGGAGGAGCTCGTGCCGGTCAAAATCATCGGCAAGATCACGCTGGATCGAAATGTGGACAACTTCTTCGCCGAAACCGAGCAGGTCGCTTTCTGCCCCGCGAACATTGTGCCCGGTATCGACTTTTCCAACGACCCGCTGCTGCAGGGGAGGCTTTTCTCGTATGAGGATACGCAGTTGAGCCGCCTGGGCGGGCCCAACTTCCGCGAGATCCCCATCAACCGGCCCGTCGTGCCCGTACACAACAACCAGCGCGACGGCATGCACCGCATGAGCATCCATCCGGGGAAGGTCAGTTATTCCCCGAACGCGCTCGCCAAGGGCGCGCCCGCCCCGGCGGCGGAGGAGCAGGGCGGCTTCGTCCACTGCGCGCAGCGGGTCGACGGGCATACCGTGCGCGCGCGAAGCCGAAGCTTCCGCGACCATTACAGTCAGGCGACGCTTTTCTGGAACAGCATGTCCGCCGCGGAGAAGGAGCACATCGTGGATGCTTTTCACTTCGAGGCGGGCAGCGTGAAGGACAAGAACATCAAACAGGCCGTGGCCGACATGTTCGCCCGCGTCGCGCCCGAGCTCGGCGCGCAGATCGCGGCGGGCATCGGCGTCAATCCGCCCGTCAAGGCCGCGCCCAACGGCGTCACGGCGGCCTCGCCCAAGCTTAGTCAGGAGAACACGATCAAGTCGGCCAAAACAAGAAAGGTCGCGATACTCATAGAAAACGGGGTCTGCCCGGCGTCGGTCCAGGCCATGAAGGACGCGCTTTGCGCCGCGGGCGCCGCCGCGGAAACGGTGAGCTGCACGCTGAGCGCCGTCGCCGCCAAGGACGGCACGCAGCTCATGCCCGACAAGGACTTCACCACGACGCCCTCGCTCGTATACGACGCCGTGTATATCCCCGGCGGCGCGCAGCACGTCGACGCGCTCGGGAAGAACATCGACGCGCGCAATTTCGTCAACGAGGCCACGCTCCATAAAAAGACCGTCGCGGCCACAGACGAGGCGGTGGAATTTCTCAGGGCGACCGACGTGGGCCCGCTTCTTTCCAGCCTGCCGGACGCCGCGCAGACCGCCTGGGTCAACCAGGGCATCGTGGTCGCGAAGGGCGCGGCGGAGCTGAAACCCTTCCTGACCGAGTTCGTCGATCAGCTCGCCATGCACCGCCACTGGGGCAGGCCGAAATGACGGATTCCGGGAACGGGCGGAGGGGCCGCGGGCAATCCGCGGCTCTTTTCCAACGCGCTTGACAGGCGCCGTGTGTTTTACTATTATAAGGAATGATTCTCACTCTCGCATGAGAAGCGCCGGAAGGACCGCCGGGCGCGAGCCGAAGGGGTGCCGGAATGAGCCTGAACGGACTGATCGCCGGAGTCCCGCGTTTGCGATCATAAAAGCCTCTTGCCCGGTTGTCATCAAATGCGGATATTTTTTCCGGCCGCGCCGCATGGCCTCGGCAATTTGGTTGAAGCACGGTTGAAACCATGACGCTCAAGACAAAACTTCTCGTTCTGCTCGGCTTTATTCTGCTTGCCGTCGGGGCGATCGGCATATTCGTGCCGGTTCTGCCCACGACGCCGTTCGTACTGGCCGCGGCGGGGTGTTTTACCGGCAGCGCCAAACTGAGCGGATGGCTCCGAAAAAGCAGGTTTTTCGGCGATTATATCAAAAATTACAGGGAGCGCACCGGGCTTCAAAGGCGCACCGTGATCGTCAGCCTCGCGTATCTGTGGGCGGCGCTCGGCGTTTCCGCAGCGGTGATCCAAAAGCCGTGGGCTTATGTGCTGATGCCCTGCGTCGGCGCGGCGGTCACCGCGCACATACTGGTTATGGCGCGTCCCGGGCGCGCGGCGGACGAATAGGCGGACTGCGATCGGCGATATCGTTCGCCGCTCTGGAATGCTTTGGCTTTTTGTAGTATGATTGAATACCGGGACAATTCGAAACGGGATGCAATCATACTTTTATCATGCAAAGGGGAAAACGATGAAAAAGTTCCTGAAGGTTCTCAAGTGGATCGGCTTATCGCTTGTGTCGCTCGTTCTGGTTTTGGCCGCGATCTATCTGTTCCTTCCAAAGGGGCCGAGGGAATCCGTGGCCTTCGACGACCCCTATCATACGGCGCGCAACGCGGCCGTGTCGGACAAGTATATGGCCTCGACCGGGACGCCGTGGGCCACGCAGGCGGCTTTGGACGCCATGGAGAAGGGCGGCAACGCGTTCGACGCGGCGATGTCCGCCTTGTTGACGCTGAACGTGACGTTCAGCCAGGCCGCGAGCTTCCCGGGTGTCGCGCCGATTTTAATATACGACGCGCAAGCGGGCGAGGTGAAAAGCTACATCGGCGCGGGCAAAGCGCCCATGAACGCCACGGTCGAATATTTCGAGTCGAAGGGCTACGGCAACGTGCCCAAATACAAGCTCATCGCGCAGCTCGTGCCCGCGTCGCCGGATGTGCTCATCGCCATACTCAAAGAGCACGGCACGATGAGCTTCAGCGAGATCTGCGCGCCCGCCATCCGCATCGCGCGCGAAGGCTTCCCCGTCCATTACCAGATGCTCGACGACATGGGCCTGAGCTTTGTCGAGCGGGCCGGGCTGAGCGTGCTGATGCCCTACAACTCGCAGGTCTACTTCAAGGGGCAGTGGTGGAGGCCGCTCTACCACAACGACCGCATGGTGCTGGACGACCTTGCCGACACCCTGCAGGCCATGTGCGACGAGGAGCAGCGGGCGCTCGCCGCCGGGGGGAGCAGGGAAGAGGCGCTGGAGGCCGTCAGGGATTATTTCTACAAAGGCCCGATCGCGGAGGCGATTAGCGCCTATCACGAGGAGAACGGCGGCCTTATTACGATGGAGGATTTGAGCGCTTACAGCGGCGGCTGGGAAAAGCCTCTCTCGGGCGCTTACGGCGAATACACGATATACGCCAACGATACCTGGAACCAGGGCGGCGTCGTCCCCATGGCGCTGCAGATACTCGAGGGGATCGACCTTAAATCCATGGGCCACAACTCTCCCGAATACGTCCACACCGTCATACAGGCCGTCGAGCTTGCGATGGCGGACAGGGAGGCGTATTTCGGCGACCCCGCGTTCGTGGACGTTCCCATAGAAGGTTTGCTCTCTCCCGAATACGCCGCGGCGCGACGCGCTCTGATGACGCCGGATAAAGCGTTCGGCCAAACGCCGCCCGCCGGAAACCCCTATGAGTATCAAACGGCAAAAACGGCGATGGCCGTCCCCGCGTGCGCGGCTCCCGCGCCGTCCACGGGCGCGCCGCAGGATACGCAGGGCTTTGGGAAGGACACGAGCTACATTTGCGTGGTGGATCAATACGGCAACGCCGTCTCTCTCACGCCCAGCGATTTTCCGGAATCCCCGATGATCCCGGGCACGGGCCTCAACCTCGGCACGCGCATGAACCAGTTCTACCTCGAGTTGGAGCATCCCAACGGCCTGATGCCGGGCAAGCGGCCCAGGATCACGCCGAACCCCAGCATGGTTTTTAAGAACGGGGAATTCTTCATGTCCTTCGGCACGCCGGGCGGCGAGTCGCAGACGCAGGCGATCATCCAGGTTTTCCTGAACGTCGCGGTATTCGGCATGGACCCCCAGCAGGCGATCAGCGCCCCGCGGTTCATCTCGCTCAACTGGCCCAACTCCTTCGCGCCGCACGAATATTTCCCAGGGCTGATCGAGCTGGAAGCATCCGTTTACGACGCGTGCGGCGAGCGGCTCACAGCCATGGGATATCAGGTCAACCGGCTTGAAGATTGGGATAACAAATTCGGCGCCGTGTGCGCGATCATCAGGGATCCCGCGACCGGAACTCTGACCGGCGGGGCGGACCCCCGCGAGGAATCCTGGGCCGAGGGCAACTGATGCAGGGAGGCGCGCGCATGATAAGAACGGCGAAAGCAGAAGATTTAACCGCAATAACGGAGCTTGCGCTCCTGCTGTGGCCCGATCATGAATGGAACGAGCTAAAAGAAGAGATGGCGGAAATCCTCTCAGACAAAAACGCGGTGTTTTTTCTCGCGCTTACAGACGGCGCGCCCGTCGGGTTTGCGCAATGCCAAATCCGTTTCGATTATGTCGAAGGGACGCGAAGCAGCCCCGTCGGCTATCTGGAAGGTATCTTTGTAGATGAAAAACAGCGCAACAAAGGCATCGCGAAGGAGTTGCTTCGATGCTGTGAGTCGTGGAGCAAGGAGAACGGCTGCACGGAGTTCGCGAGCGATTGTGAGCTCGACAATACGGACAGCCTTCAGTTTCATTTGAAAACCGGCTTCGAGGAAGCAAACCGCATCATATGCTTCAGGAAAGGGCTATAATCTCACTCATCGCGACTGATGTTCCAAGCCGGGGAAGGCCGGGCGTTTCCCGTCGCTGCGGTTAATAAAACATAGAGGGGCTGTATTGTCATAAAGCGATACAGCCCCGTCGTTCCCGGCGGCATGCCCGCAACCGCGGGCTTTCCGGTTTTCATCCGCGGCATTCGCGAACTCAGTCCTCTTCCTTTTTTCCCACCGTGGCCGCGTACACGGCAAACTGGCTGACGCCGTCGAGGCCGAGCATGGAATTCAGCCTGTCGTCGTCGAAATGGCCGATCGCGCAGACGCCCAAACCGAGCTTTTCGGCGGTGAGGTACAGGTTCTGGCACACGTGGCCGGCGTCGATAAACAGATACCGGTAGCCCCGCTCCGCGTACGACCAGGTCATCCTGTCGGGGACCGCCGTCCAGAAAAAGGAAACGTTGCCGTTCTTGACGTGATCCTGCTCGTCGCAGGCGAGCGCATACTCCTGCGCGAGGTTTCCTCCCGAAGCGAGCTTCAAAAGCGCGTGGTCGAGCGCGGCGTACTTATACAAACCGCTCTCCAGCCCCTCGACGTTGTTGACCAGCAGGAAGGTTTCAAACGCGTTCCTCGCGCCCGCCGAGGGGACGTTCCTCAGGGCGACGATGTTCGGGATCACCCGCTTGATTCCCTGCGTGCACCACAGCAGCAGCGATAATTCGCCCATCGTCATCGGAACATGCGAATAGTCCCGGACGCTCTCGCGCTGTTGGATCGCCTGCGCCACATCAACGGCGGGAAAGGCGGACGGATCGGGCGCGGGCAGAGCGATCGTTTCGGGCGCGCCCTGCGGATTCTTCTCGAAGCCGGGCAGCGGCATCCCTTTTTCCCTGCCGCTTTGGCCCATGTTGCACAGCTTGGTTATGTTCATGAACTCCTGAACGATGGGATTTTGCATACGACACCTCTCACAGCAAAAGATTGCGGAAAGAATCATATATGAAAAGTAAATATATGTCAATCGGTTTTCGCACCGCTTGCCGCTCCGCCGTTATTTCTGCATGCTCTGCCAGCGTTTGGGCGGCATCCCCATGAGCTTGTCGAATATCTTCGTGTAGTGGGAGGGCGAGGAGTACCCGAAGGTGAGCGCGATGTCGCCTATGGCGTATTTCCGCGAGGCAAGCAGGGGACAGGACTCCTCGATTTTGCTCTTGTGGATGAAATCGGTGAGGCTCATGCGCGCCTCCCGGTTGAACTGCCGGCACAGATGCTCCCGGCTTATGTGCAGATGTTCGGCGATCTCCTTGAGCGACAAGGGCGAGGTCAGGTTTTTTCTGATGTAGTTGATGGCGCTGACGATCAGATCCGAGTAGCCTTTGAGCGCATATTTCCGGACCGCTTCCGCGTAGCTTACGGCGATTTCAAAAATCAGCTTGCCCATGGCTTCGGCATTGGTTTGCTGCTCGATGCGCACCGCGAACGCGTGGGACATATTGTGCGCGACGCTGGGGTTCAGCCCGCCGCTGATGGCGGCCCGCAAGCTGATGGAGTTGAGTGTGACGGAAAGGTTTTTGATCTCCCGGAGCGGATCGCTCGGAAAGCGCGGAGGCATATTGATGAAGCGCGCGTTTGAGCCTAACACGGAGCGGACGTATTCGGCGTCGCCCCTCTCCACCGCGGCCAGAAGCTTCGCTTCCGCTTTGTAGTTGTCTTCCACGAAGCCGCGATCCGTGAACTTGCCCTCGGGGGAAATCCCCTCGTCCGGCAGGTCGGTGGAATGATCTTCGGTGACGATGCCGGGCTCGCGCGGCGCCGCGTCGAAGCAATCCTGAAATACGCAGGCCAGCTTTATCAGCGCGCCGCGGTCAAAAAAGGGGACTATGCCGAAAAAAGATTCGAGCATGGCGCAGTTGTCGAAGCCGAGCTTCATCCTGTGCGCGATGTAGCGCAGCTCGGCCGCGCTCAGACGCTCGACGATAAAAGGCCCGAAGGCTACCATGAAACGATCTCCTCCCGCGCCGTCGGCCGGCCAGCCCAGATAGCACAGCCGGAAGGGATCGATATAAAGGTAAACCCGGAACTCCGGCGGGCTGCACCCGGACGGGCGCTCGCCGAGCCTGGCGAGCCTGGCGATGGAGTCGGCAATAAACCGCTCGAGGAAAGCGGGCGGATGAAGCTTTGTCAAACGCGCCGCTTCGCCGCCGCCAACCGGGCTGATATACAGGTTGGCGGGGAGAAGCGTCATCAGGTTTTGGCATTTGGCTTTCAGGCGCTCCGGCATAAGCGCGTTTCCTCACAGAAGCGAAAACAATCAATAAAATACAAAATTATATCAATATCATATATGAACTTGCATGAGAAAGCAAGTTATGATGATGCTGACGGCTCAACATATCTCTTGCATAGCCCTATGTTCATTGAAGAAGGGAGAATACGGCGTGAGAAAAACAGAAAATTTTAACGGGGAATGGATCTTTATAAAGTCCGCGCTTACTCTTGCCGGGGCGGAGCGGGCGCAGGGCGAGCCTGTGACGCTGCCCCACACCTGGAACGCCGCGGACGGGCAGGACGGCGGCAACGATTATTTCCGCGGACAGTGCTGGTATGTGAAGCGGTTCCCCCGTCCGGCGGGAGAGCGCGTATTCGTCCGGTTCAACGGCGTCAACGCCATAGCGGACGTATTCGTCAACGGCGCGCGCGTCGCGCGGCACGCGGGCGGCTATTCGGCGTTTTGCGCGGACGTCACGGAGCGCCTCGCGCAAGAGAACGTCATATGCGTTTCGGTCGATAATGGCCCGGATTCCAGGACGTATCCTCAGCACGCGGATTTTACGTTTTACGGCGGCATCTACCGCGATGTGAACCTGATCTGCTGCGACGAGAGCCATTTCGATTTCGACGATGATGGGAGCGAAGGCGTTTACGTCACCCCGCGTGTCGAGGGAAAGGACGCTTCCGTCCGCGTGGAAACGCGGCTGTCGGGCGCTAAGGCCGGCCAGAGTATCCGCGTGCGCATACTCGACGCCTTGGGCGTCCCCGTTGCGGAAAAGACACAGTCCGCGGAAGAAACCGCGTTTGACTTCGTCATCCCCGGCGCGCGCCTGTGGGACGGCTTGGACGATCCCTACCTTTATACCGCCGAGGCGCGGCTGCTCGAGGGCGGCGCGGAGCTGGACGGCGTTTGCGCGCGCTTTGGCGTGAGGTCGTTCCGCGTCGATCCGAACGAGGGCTTTTTTCTCAACGGACGCAGTTATCCCCTGCGCGGCGTATCCCGCCATCAGGACAGGCTCGGCGTCGGCAACGCGCTTTCCCGTGCGGATCACGAGGAGGATATCCGCCTGATCGCCGCAATGGGCGCGAACTATATCCGCCTCGCGCACTACCAGCACGACCCGTATTTTTACGACCTGTGCGATCAATACGGTCTGGTCGTATGGGCGGAAATACCGTTCATCTCGAAATATCTGCCGGACGGCGACGAAAACCTGATATTCCAGATGACGGAACTGGTTAAGCAAAACTATAACCATCCCTCCATCGTCTGCTGGGGGCTGTCCAATGAAATAAGCATGGGCGGCGTCGACGGCGCGCTGATCGACACCCACCGCAGGCTCAACGATTTGTGCCATCGCCTGGACCCGACGCGCTTCACCGTCATGGCCAACGTCAGCGTGCTGCCGGCGGACAGCCCGCTGATCGGCATTCCGGACGCGTTTGGGTACAACCATTATTTCGGCTGGTACGGCGGCAGGGTGGAGGACAACGCGCCGTGGCTCGACGCCTTCCACGCGCGGCATCCGGATAAGGCGCTCGGCCTGTCCGAATACGGCTGCGAGGCGGTGTTGAAATGGCATGCGAGCGAGCCCCGCTGCGGCGATTATTCGGAGGAGTATCAGGCGTACTATCATGAAAAGATGCTTGAAACCTTCGCGGAACGGCCTTACCTCTGGTCCACCGCCGTGTGGAACATGTTCGACTTCGGCAGCGACATGCGCGACGAGGGCGGCGAGGCCGGGCAGAACCACAAGGGCCTCGTGACGTTCGACAGGAAGATTAAAAAGGACAGCTATTTCATTTATAAAGCCTGGTGGAGCCGCGAGCCGTTCGTCCATGTCTGCGGCAGGCGCTACGTCGAGCGCGCCGAGGTCGTGACGCGGGTGAAGGTTTATTCGAACTGCGCGCGCGTCGCGCTGTACGCGAACGGCAGGCTCGCGGGAGAAAAGACGGGAAGCCGCGTCTTTGCCTTTGACGTTCCGCTCGACATGGGAGAAAACACGATTGAAGCCAGGTGCGGCGAGCTTTCGGACCGCGTGGCGCTTCGCCGCGTCGCCGAACCAAACCCGGACTACGTGCTGCCCTTCGGCGGCGAGGAGGTTGCCAACTGGTTCGACGATCAGGGAAACAGGATAGAGTTCGAATTCCCGGAGGGTTATTTTTCCGTGCGCGACCCCATCGAGGAAATTTTGACGAACCCGGAGAGCGCGGCGATCGTACTGGGCGCGATGGAAGGTCTAATGAAGAACTTCGGCGAGGGCGGGATGGAGCTGCCGCCGGAGTTCATGCAGATGATAGGGTCCTTTTCCATCGAGCGCATCTTCAGCCTCGCTGGGCTGTCCGGCAAAAAGCTCCCCAGGGAAGCGCTGTTGGAGATGAACCGAACGCTCACGAAAATAAAAAAATAGGGGAGATGGATTATGGCTAAAAGATCGCGGACTTTCGATGAAAACGGCTTTCCCAAATTTGGCATGCGCGACAAGCTCGCCTATGCCGCGGGCGACTTCGGCTGCAACATGTCCTTCGCGCTCGCGTCGTACCTCGCCGTGTTCTACACGCAGTATATCGGCCTGAGCGCGTCTCTCTTCGCGTTGCTTTTGATCATACTCAAGGTGTGGGACGCCGTCAACGATCCGCTTATCGGCGCGCTGATGGACGGCAGCAAAAAAACCCACAAGCGCGGCAAGTTCAAAAGCTATATCTTCGTCGGCTCCTTCGGGCTGGTCGTCGCCGCGGCACTTTGCTTCATCCCCATCCCGAACGCGGCGCTCTGGCTGAAGATCGCGGTCTGCATGCTGGGCTATATGGCGTGGGATCTGTTCTACACCGTCGTTAACGTCCCGTACGGCTCGATGGTTTCCGTCATCACGGCGGAGCCGGGCGAACGCGCGCAGCTTTCCGCGTGGCGCAACGTCGGCGCGCTCGTCGCGGGCATGGGGATCGGCGTGGTGCTGCCGATGATCATCTATGACGAGAACGACAACCTGATGGGCGGCATGATGTTCCCCATCGCGCTGATACTCGGCGTCGTCGCCTTCCTTTCCTTCCGGTTCCTGCTCAGGGGCACGACCGAGCGCATCCGCCCGGAAATCCTCTTAGCCGAGGAAAAGGAAAAGGACAGGGAGCAGTTCAACTACTTCAGAACCATAGGCAACTTCCTCAGGAACCGCGGCGCGATGGGCGTTACCCTCGCCGTTGTCGCTTTCTTCCTGGGCAACTACGGCGCCCAGACGGCGGTGACCGTCATGTTCCAGAGCTACTTCCATAACGCGGGCGTGTCGGGCGTCGTGATGCTCATCGGCTATATCCCGATGTTCGCCGTCATGCCCTTTATTGCAAAGATCGTGCGCAAATGGGGCAAGAAGGAAGCCGCTCAGATCACGATGCTGCTGCCGATCCTCTCCAGCGCGCTCATGCTCGTCGTGCCCATCGGCGGCGACGCGGCGGGCATGCTGCTGTACCTGCTGTTCAGCCTGGTGAACGGTTTGGGCATGTCGGTGTTCATGGTCACATCCTACGCCATGCTGGCGGACGCCATAGACTACAACCAGTGGAAGACCGGCCGGCGCGAGGAAGGCACCATCTACGCCTTTCATTCCTTCTTCCGTAAGATCGCCCAAGGCGTCGGGCCGTCCATCGGGCTGCTCATCATGGAAGCGCTCGGCTATGCCGGCACGCTCGGCGCGAACCAGGCGGCGCAGACCGCGCTCAATATGCGCTACATGGTTGCGGCCATGGCGCTCTTCAGCGCGGCGGCCGCGTGGGCGTGCGTGAGGTTCATTTTCAACATCGATAAGAAGTCGCTCGCCGAGATGGAAGCGGCGCTCGGGCGTTCCAACGCGGCGCTTATGGGAAAACAGATCGCGGAGTAAGGGCCGTATCGTTGCCGGAAAAAGATCCCGTACCGGGGTTTGTCCCGAAGGACGGTCCCGGTACGGGATGAAGGATGACGCTTGAGGGCCGTTCTTTATTGTTCCCCTTACTCCGGGAGAAAGCGTTGCGCTTTATACGGGAGCCGGGAGGCGTTCTCTTTACACCCCGCGTTGTGCCGGAAGCCTCACTTGATATGGAACGCCGCCTCGCGCACGATTTCGGATACCGTGGGATGCGGGAACACGATCCTTTGGATTTCCTCGACGGTCAGTCCAAGTTCCACAAATGTTCCGCACGCGACGATGAACTCGCTCGCGTAGTTGGCGAGCGCCTGCGCGCCGAGGGCCGCACGGGTCGCCTTGTCGACGACGAGCTTCATGACGCCGTCGCCGCCCTCGTTCTCCGCGAGATACCGCCCCGAAAAGCGCATGGGAAGCGACACGACTTCTACGTCCAACCCTTTTTCCTTTGCGGCCGCTTCGGTCAAACCCACGCAGGCGAGCTCCGGGTTCGTGTAGAGCACGGCGGGTATGGCCTCGTATCGCATGGCGTCCTTTTTGCCGAGCATGTCGTTCACGGCGGCCTCCGCTTCGCGGTAAGCCGTGTGCGCGAGCATGGATTTGCCGTTGACGTCGCCCGCCGCGTACACATCGGGCTGACTGGTTTGCATGTGCGCGTCGGTGACGATCGCGCCGCGCTCGGTCAGGACGCCTATGGTTTCAAGCCCGATGTCCCGCGTGTTCGGCCTTCTGCCGATGGAGAGCAGCACTCTGTCCGCCGCGATTTCGCCGGGAACGCCGTCCTTTTCGTACCCGACCGCGTTTTCCGTTATCTGCGTCACCATGGCTTGGAGCAGGAATTTCACGCCGCGTTTCTCGAAGCCCTTTTGCAGGAGCTTCACGAGGTCCCGGTCGTTCTCGCCCGCGATGTGATCGAGCATCTCGACGATGGTGACCTCGCTGCCCGCGCTGCAAAAGTAGCTCGCCAGCTCGAGGCCGATGACGCCGCCGCCGATCACGGCAAGCTTCGCGGGGATTTCTTTCAACGCGAGAATCTCGCGGTTGGTCAGCGCGAAGCCGCGCTCGAGCGCTTCCCTCAGCCCTGCTATGGGCGGTACGGAGGGGGAGGAGCCTGTGGCGATCAGCAGCCGCTTCCCCGTGTACGTTCCGCCGCCCGCCTCAACCGTGTAACCCTCGGCGTTTCTTCCCGAAATGACGCCCCGCGCGTTCACGCTCGTCACGCCCGCCGCGCGCAGCGATGCGCCGACGCCCGCGACGAGGGTTCTGACGACCTTGTCCTTGCGCGCGACGACCTTCGCGTGGTCGAGCCTGAGCCCTTCCGCCGTCACGCCGTACTTTTCGCCGCGCGCCGCGCCGTCGTAGAGCTTGGCTGAATAGAGCAGCGTTTTCGTCGGGATGCAGCCCTCGTTGAGGCATACGCCGCCGACGGCCCGTTCTTCGATGAGCAGCACCGAAAGGCCGCCCTCGCCCGCGCGCTCCGCAGCGCGATAGCCCGCCGGGCCCCCGCCCAGCACGATGAGATCGTAAGTCATGTCCGTTCTCCTTCCTCTTTGGCGAGCAGCGCGTTGAAACCGGCGAGCGCGCTTGCAAGCCCGTGCAAGAATTTTGACGCCGGCGCGCCGTCCGCCGTGCGCATGCGCCCGACAAGCGGACCGTTCCGCCCGGGCAGTGCGCGTTCAGGCACGGGCGGCTCGCGCGCATACGTGACACCGCAAAGAGTATCATGTCGTTGAGGGTGATTTCAATACCCGCGCGCTTATATTTCGCGCGAAGCGCGAGTATTTCTCTTGCGCCGAAGGGTGCGGTATGCGTGAGCTGCGCTCTGTTTTACAGGCTCGCGGACATATTCAAGAGACGACGCGCCCCGCGAGGAGGCACATCGCGCTCCATCACGCGCCCGTTCGGGCCGGAAGGCACGGCGCTTCGCGCATCGGGGTTCACGCGTTTCGCAATCGCCCGCGCGCGGGGACACGCCCAAAGCGCGCTCCGCCGTGGGCGTGAAGGAAGCCGCCGGAGATCTGCGATCCCCGGCGGAGCGCCGCCATGGAAGTAAAAAGGGGAGAAACGAGCCCTGCGCCGCAGTTCCCGCCGTTCCATACGAACGCTCGTCTACAAAATGGCGCAGCCGTCGAAATCGACGGAGCCTCTCACCTCGCAGTCGAAGTAGAGCGGGCGCTCGAAGCCGCGAGTATCTCGAGTATTTGCACCGCGTTGGTCGCGGCGCCTTTCCTCAATTGATCGCCGCAGCACCAGAACGAAAGCGAGGGCCTGTCCGTCGAAATATCCTTGCGGATGCGCCCGACGAAAACCAGATCCTGCCCGGAGGTATCGACGGGCATGGGGTAGAGGAGCCGAGCGGGATCATCCGCCACGCGCACGCCCGGCGCTTTGGCAAGGAGCTCGCGCGCTTTTTCCGGGGTCAGCTCGCGTTCCGTTTCAATCGTGATGGATTCGGAATGGCTGCAGTACACGGGAACGCGCACGCAGGTGCAGTTGACCATGAGCTCGGGTGCGTCGAGGATTTTCCTTGATTCGCGCACCAGCTTCATCTCCTCGTGCGTATAGGCGTTGTCCTCGAAAAAATCGATGTGCGGGATCAGGTTGAACGCGATCCGGTGGGCGAAAGCCTTCGGCTCCGGGGCCCTGCCCTCGAGCACGTCCCGCGTCTGCGCCTCGAGCTCGCGAAGGCCCGCGATGCCCGCGCCGGAAACCGCCTGATAGGTGGAGGCGATGACGCGCTTGACCCCGGCGTAATCGTGCAGCGGCTTGATGGGGAGCAGCGCGATGACCGTCGAGCAGTTCGGGTTGGCGATGATGCCTTTGTGACGGAGAACGGCGCCGGGATTGACTTCGGGGACGACGAGCGGAACGTCTTTCTCCATGCGGAAGGCGCTGGAATTATCCACCACGACGCAGCCCTCCGACACGGCCGCCGGGGCGAGCGCAAGGCTCGCCTCGGCGCCGACGGCGAAGAGCGCGGCGTCCATCTCCGCGAAGGCGCCCTTCTTTGCCTCCCGCACGCGGAGCTTTTCGCCCATGAAGGAAATTTCCTTCCCCTCGTTCTCCCGCGCGTCCAATGGAATTAACTCCCGGATGGGAAACTTCCTCTGCTCGAGCACCTCGAGCATCGTGCCGCCCACGACGCCCAGCGCTCCCACAACACCGATCGTATACGCGCTCATATCATACCTCGTTTCTTATTCCAAATTCATGCTTTTAATCGCGTCCGTAATCCGCCCGAGCCCGGTTACGAGCATATCGTCGCTTATGGTCAGCGGTGGCATCAGTTTGAGCACGCAGTCGCCCCGCCCGGCAAGCTCTATGACGAGCCCGCGCTCGAAGCAGTTTTTGCTCGCGCGCCTGGCCGAGCCTTCCGGGAAAGCGGCGAAGTCGATGCCCCAGATCATGCCGATGCCGCGACAGCCCAGTTTTCCGTTGATTTTCGGGAGGTTCTCGCGAAGATATGCTTCTATGATCGCGCCCTTGCGGCGGGTTTCGGCCTCTACGTCGTATTTGAGCATATATTCGAGCGCGGCTTTGGCCGCCACCATCGCGGGCTGGAAGCCGCGGAACGTGCCGTTGTGCTCGCCGGGGGACCATATGTCCAGCTCCGGCTTAAAGAGCGTGAGCGCGAAGGGGAAGCCCATGCCTCCTATGGATTTGGCCATGACGAAGATATCCGGCTTGATGCCCGCGCGCTCAAAGGCAAAGAACGCGCCCGTCCTGCAGCAGCCCACCTGGATCTCGTCGAGCGCGAGCAGTATGCCGTGCCGGTCGCAAAGCGCGCGCGCCCGCCGGAGCCACTCGTCTTCGAGCACGTAAACGCCGCCTTCCGCCTGAACGGCCTCGACGAAGAGCGCGGCGGGCTTTTCTACGCCGGAGTGGTCGTCCGTCAGTATCGTTTCCATATAGTCGATGGTGTCGAGCTGCGGGAACATATACGGCGCGGGAATGTGGGTCACGTTGGCGAGCGGGACGCCGCAGCCTTTGCGCGAGGCCGCGTCCGTGGTGAGCGCCATGGAGCCGAGCGACATGCCGTGGAAGCACCCCATCAGCGCGAAGACGTTGCTGCGCCCCGTGACCTTGCGCGCGAGCTTGAGCGCGGCTTCCACCGCGTTGGTGCCGGTCGGCCCCGGGAACATGATTTTGTAGTCCAGGCCGCGCGGCTTGAGCACGCCGTTCTCGAAATAATCGAGGAACTCGCCCTTTGCCTGCGCGTACATGTCGAGGCTGTGCACGATGCCGTCGTTTTGCAGGTACTCGACGACGCGCGCCTTGATGAAATCGTTGTTGTGGCCGTAGTTGCACGACCCCGCGCCGCAGAAGAAATCGATGTAGTCGGCGCCGTTCTCATCCGTCAGCACCGCGCCCTTCGCCTTGACGAACACGGTGGGGAACTTCCTGCAATAGGAGCGCACTTCGCTTTCGTACTCTTCAAATACCCTGTGATTCATGTTACTCTCCAGTCCGGGCCTCAGCCCTGTAATCGGGAACGGAATGCTTGTTCATATTTGCCCAGGCCGCCGTTCACATAGATTCGGGGCACGCGCGCGCCCTGGCGGCAGGCGAATTCAACGTCGGTCGTGCCGGCGAAAGCTCCGGCCTCGGCCAGGGAGATGCTCTCCCCGCCCTGCGCGCCCGCGAGCACGACCTCGTCGCCGACGGCCGGGTTTTCGATCTCGGTCATATCGATGATCATCTGATCCATGCTGATCATGCCGACGATCGGGCAGCGCCTCCCGTGCAGCAGCGCAAACCCGCGGTTTGAGGCGATGCGCGACACGCCGTCGGCAAAGCCGTAGGGCACGAGGCCCAGCACGCTGTCCCGCGCAGCGGTCCACGCGCAGGCATAGCCCGCGGGCGTCCCCTCCGGGACACTGCGTACGAACGCCAATCTCGATTTGACGGACATTGCCGGATACGCCTCGATCCCCGGCAGGGCGTGAAAATCCTCTCCGCAGTACATGCCGTAGAGCGACGTGCCGGGGCGGACCATATCCAGATGCATATCGGGATACAGCAGCGTTGCGCCGCTGTCGCAGAAGTGGCGCAGCGGTATGCGTATGCCCGCGGCCCCGAGCCCGGCGCACAGCGCCGTGAACCGCTCGAACTGCACGCGGCAATAGCCGTTGTCCGGCCAGAAATCGCCCATGGCGAGCTGGGAGAAAATGCCCTCGACAACGAGGTTCGGCAGCCGGCATACGGCTTTGATTTTCTCCGGCGCCTCGCCGAGGCCGAAGCCCTCGCGGCTCAGGCCCGTATCCACGCTGAGGTGGACGGCAAGTTTCCTGTTGCGCCTGCGGGCGCGCTCGTCGAGCTCCTCCGCCTGTGCGAGCGAGAAGACGTTGGGCGTCAGGTCATAATCGAAGAGCAGATCGTAATTGTCCGCAAAGGTATGGCCGAATACCAGTATCGGCTCCCGGATGCCGCCCTCGCGCAGTTCCGCGCCTTCCTCCGCGATCGCCACGCCGAAATGGCTTGCGCCGAGCTGCGAGAAAACCCGCGCGCACGGCACCGCGCCGTGGCCGTAGGCGTTGGCCTTGACGGGAACCAGCAGCTTTGTGCCGGGCTTTCGTTTTCCCTGTATATAGAGGGTGTTTTTTCGGATCGCATCCAGGTCGATTTCAATCCGGGAGGAACGCACAGGCATATCTCCTTCTCCAATAAGGCGCTGTGTATGCATATCCGGGGCGGCGCGGGCCGCGGGAATTAGGAAAAACGGAGCGGGCGGCGGCTTTCTACAGCGCGTCCAGATACGTCAGGGCAATGCGGGCCTGCAGCTCGACGCACAGGTCGAGCACATCCTCATCCACCCGGAAATCCCGGCTGTGATGCGCGGCGTCCGAGCCCTTCGCGCGATTCCCCATGCCCACGAGGTAATAAAAGCCAGGTATCCCGGCAAGGAAGAACTCGGCCAGATCGTCGCCGCCCATCTCGCGCACGCCCTCGGAAACGATGTTCCCTTCGCCGACGACTCCCGCGGCAACGCTTCGGGCCAGTTCCGCAAGCTGCGCGTCGTTCTCGAGCATGCTGTTGCCGCAGGTCAGGGAGACGTCGCAATCGCATCGGTATGCCGCCGAAACAGCCGTCACGAGCTCCCGGAAGCGGGCGTGCACGGCCGCTTCGTTCCGGTGCAAACAGCGGATGGAGCCCTCCATCGTCAGTTCGTCCGGGATGATGTTCATGTAATCGCCCGCGTGGAGCGAACCGACGGTGATGAGCGTGGGTTCGTCCAGCGTGCCGTATTCCATCGTCTGCATGGAATTGATGGCGGCGAGCACATGGCGTCCGGCCTCGATGGGACTCACGCCGCGCTCGGGCAGGCAGCCGTGCGTGCCCTTTCCGCGTATGGTTGCCTTGAAGTAATAGCTGGACGCGCAGCAGGGCCCGGATACCATGCCGACCTTTCCGGTCTGTATGGGCGACCATACGTGCATGCCGAGTATGGCGTCCGGCCGGGGATCGGTCAGCGCGCCCTGCTCGATCATCCGGGGGGCTCCGATCTCCTCCTCGTTGGGCTGGAACAGGAACACGAGCGTACCCGGCAGCTCGTCGCGGTGCGCCGCAAGGAGCTTGGCGACCTGCAACTGGACCGCCACGTGGCAGTCATGCCCGCAGGCGTGCATGACGCCGGGGTTTTGGGAGCAAAAGGGCAGCTCGTTGTTCTCCGCAAGGGGCAGGGCGTCCATGTCGCTGCGCAGCATGAGCGTTTTTCCGGGCTTCGCGCCCTCGAGCACCCCGATGACGCCGGTGCCCGCGCACCTCCTGACCCTGAGGCCGCAGTCCGCAAGCCGCCGCTCGATGATGTTTGCGGTGCGGAACTCGCGAAAGCCCAGCTCGGGGTGGGCGTGGATGTCCCGCCTGAGCCCGACGGTTTCCGCGCTAAGCGCTTCGATTTCTTTTCGGATGTCGATATACATGGAATCACAGCCTTTCGTCACTGATAATAATATATTTTTATGCAAGCTCCGGCAACGTACAATCTATAAGGAAACGCCTTTTTATTTTCCATACACAATATAAAACGGCGCCTTCCCGACCGTCCGCGAGCAAGGCGCCGATATGCCGCATATGCCGCATGTCCGCGGCCCGGCTCAGTAATCGAGAAAAATCCTCGTGCAGACCTCGAGCAGAAACAGGTCGCGGTGGCATTTCAGGGACATTTCCGTCAGCGCCTCGATTTTTTCCAGCCGATAGAGCAGCGACTGCCTGTGTATGTGCAGTTCCCGCGCGGTCAAGCTCGTGTTGTAGTTGCACCGGATGAACGCGCCGAGCGTTCCGAGCAGGTCGGCCTTGGACGACCGATCGTATTCGAGCAGCTTTTCGAGCGTGCGGCGCGCCATTTCCCTGATATCCGGGTCGTGGGAGACGGTGGAGATGATCTGCGCCTCCTTCGTATCCTTATAGGTGAAGCTGTTCTTTTTGCCCTTCGCGTTCATGCAGTATCGCAGGGCGAGTACCGCGTTGCCGTACAGCCGGCTGAAATCATGGATATCCGGCGTGATCTCGCTGATCCCAAAGAAGAACGCGCATCCGGGGAAGCCCGCCGAAAGCCGGGCGCTCACGGCGTTCGCGTATGCTTCAACCTGCCTGACCGGCTCGCAGGCGGGGTTTTCGACGAAAAGAATGAACTCGGGGCTCCGTTCGGCGTACATGACGCTCAGGCGCATCGCCTTTGCCTCCTGCGCGAGGATCGACTCGAGCGCGAACGCGTTTTCCGCCGCTTGCGGCGAATACTTCCGCTCGCCGGCCGAGGGCGCTTTCGGGGCCGCATGGATCGTAATGCAGGTATAGGGCTTGTTCAGGTCGAAGCGAAGCTTTTCGCCCTGCCGCGCCATCTCCTCGACCGACTCGTAATTGCCCGTGGCGAGGTTCCAGACGAAGTCGTTCTTGAACTTCATCCTCACCATGTCCTCGATCCTCTCCTTGTTGAACCACATGGAGAGCGGGAAGCTGACGTATTTTTCGATCAGCTCCGGATCGTTCGCCCGGCTGTCGCCGGCTCCGCTTCGGCCGAGCCACAGGTATCCGGACAGGATGTCGTTGATGCCGATGTTGATCCTCGCGTACTGCGCGAAGCTCTCCCCACTCCCGGGGAACGCGCGGCATACGCCCCTGACGTTCGCTTCCTTGTCCGTGATGACGGCGGGCGCTTGAAAAAAGCCGCAAACGGCTTCCGCCGCGGCGTCGAGAGGCTTGGAATCGAAATAGAGGCTGAAAAGCTCCGTCTGGATCTTTTGATACGCCTTTGTTTTCCCGTCCAGTATCCGCTTGGCGACGTGCTCGGAGATATCGGCGAACCTGTGCTTCCACGGGATGACGAAAACCGGCAGGCCCGCGCCGTTCGCGTAGTCCAGAACGCGATTGGGCACGCGGAACCGCGGGTCGCGGAAAGCCAGCAGTATCGCGGCGGCGCGCGCGCTTGCGACGTCGCGGATCAGGCGCTCCAGCATGTCCGGGTCATCGTCGCAGCCGAGCGCGGTCGAGAGCACGAGCTCGTTCGGCCGTATGAAATCGTCCACGGGCATTTCCTGCACCGAAACGGATTCGAGGGGGATGACCGAAAAATCCCTTTCTCCGGTCAGGAGCTCGATTTCGGGTATGGGTTGATCCGCGAGAAAATCGCGCAGCGTGTACTGCATAAGCGCCTCCGTTATTCCGCATCATCCGGGCATTGATACCCGGATGCCCGATCGTGATACAGCGGCCCTCTCAGGGTGCGGTATGAATAGCATAGCATATAAAAAACCAATCGGTGATCCGTTGCGGCATATACGCGGGCATAAGACATGTCCGCCGCTCAAAAAGCGCCATCTCCGCCCGGCCCGAGCCTATTTTCCGGCTTTTTCATAAAACGCCTCGTACACCCTGCCGTTGATCGCCCGCATGAAAGCCGCGTCCACCTTCGTTTGCTTCCTGTCGTAGGTGAACAGCCCGTTGATCTCCTCTTCCACATCGCTCACCTGGGTGTAAACGAGCGCGCCCAGTCCCTTTTTTATGGCGGGCAGCACGTCGCGCTCATACAGCCGCCGCAGCGCGCCTTGCAGGGCCTGCCGATTGTCGAATATCTTGTAACCGAACAGCTTCCCGGCGGCCATGTGCCCCTTAACGGGCAGGCTGTAGCCGCCGAATTCCGTCAGGCCAAGCACCCTGCCGGGGCGTTTGTCCTTCCCCGGGCTGAAATGCCTGTAATAAATGTGGCAGCTGTGAACATCGCCCGCGCCCTGGTCGAAATATCCGCTTGCGTGATCTACCTGACGCGTGGGGTCCATCCGCCGAACCGCCTCGCACATCGCGGCGGCGTCGAACTGGCCCCAGCCTTCGTTGAAAGGAACCCACGCCGAAAGCGAAACGGCGTTGTATAAAAGCTCTGTCGTGCGTTTTGCGTCACGGACGAAAGCTTCCCGGCCTTTCCCGCTTTGCCGCCCGTGCATGGCGTAGCGTTTGGGGCCGTCGCCAAAGCGCAGCCCTAAAAACGGCGCGAACTGCACCACCCATTTTTTGTAGGGGCCGCCGCCGCTCACGAAATCCTGCCAGACCAGCATGCCGAGCCTGTCGCAGTGGTAGTACCAGCGAAGCGGCTCTATCTTGATGTGCTTTCGCAGCATGTTGAAGCCCATGCGCTTGAGCTGGGAGATTTCCCACGCCATGGCGTCGTCCGAGGGCGGCGTATACATACCGTCGCTCCAATAGCCCTGATCCAAAAGGCCGTTGTGGAAGACGGGCCTGCCGTTGAGCATCAGCCTGGGCAGCCCGTCGGCGCCGTTTGCCACGCCGAACTCCCGCATGCCGAAGTAGCTGTAAACGGTATCCTCGCCGGATTGCACCTCCAGATCGTACAAAAAGGGGTCGTCGGGGCTCCAGCTTTTGAAATCCGGCAGTTGCAGCCGGATGAAGCCGCCTTCGGCCGAAGCCTGCGCGACCAGGTTTCCCGCGTCCAGCACCCGCACGGAGCAGGACGGAACGTCGCCCTGCGCTTTCACTTCGACCGCGCCCTCCCGCCAAAGCGGGGTGATGCGCAGGCTTTCGATATGGCGTTCCGGCACATCCTCGCACCAGACCGTCTGCCAGATGCCGCTCTGGCCGGTGTACCAGATGCCGCCGCGCTCCAGCTTCTGCTTGCCGTAGGCCTCGTCCCCACCGTCGCTCTCGTCGTTCACGGCCAGCGTAAGCGTGAACGAACCGCCCCGCGCGGCGTCCGTGATGTCGAATGAAAAAGGCCAGTAGCCGCCGGAATGTTCGCCCAGCAGCCGCGCGTTGCACCATACGAGGCAATGCTGGTCCACCGCGCCGAAATGCAGCAGCCGTACGCGGTTGTCCGCCAATTCTTCCATCTCGATGTGTTTGCGGTACCACAGCGTTTGGCCGGGCATCAACTGCCGCCCCACGCCGGAGAGCAGGCTTTCGGGGGAAAAAGGCACAAGTATTTCGCCGTCCCACGCATCGGGGAAGGCGCCGTCCTCGCGGATCGCATACTCCCAGCGGCCGTTGAGGCATTTCCAGTTTTCGCGCCGCATCTGCGGGCGCGGATAGTCGTTGAGCGGTCGCTCCCGATCGATCGTTTCTCCCCAGGGGGTATACAGGGGCCGTATGCTGTCTGCAGTTTCCATGCTTCTTCTCCCTTTTGCCAATCCTTCTTTGATTGTGGCGGGATTCTTTCGCCCGTACGCCCGTTTGCGCGTAAGTAACCTTTGAAAAGCGTTGATTTATCCTGCGGGTATCCGCTTCGTTTCCGACATTTCCTCGGGGAAACGCTTCATGTCAAACCGCAGGCGGGTATGATCCGGCAAGCGAATGACGCTGTTGATTCGAACGATTCCGCCTGCTTTTACATTCTATAACATTCAGCCCGCAGGTTCAAATCCCGCGGGCTGTAAAATCTCCGGAACATACTCTTGGACACCGCGGAAGGAGGGCAGGCATATGTAATCTTTGAAATTGAACGCCGGCTACGCAAGACTTATAATTTGTATGTTGCGATTTGGCAATTTTCAAGAGTGAAGCTGTGCATTTCATCGAAGGGTATATTGTTGATTTGCCGGTTTATGGCTCTTGAAACAAAGCCATGGCAAACTAAAAGCACGGTTTTATCTGCATATTTTTCTTTTATTTTATTCATGCCGATTGTTATTCTATCGTCGACCTGCCTGAGCGTTTCCCCGTTTGTCGGTGCATCGTCTAGTTTACTGGTACATTGACGCGCCCATAACTCAGGAAATCTTGATCTGGCCTCATCTCTTGTTATTCCCTCGTATACGCCGACACTGCGTTCTGCAAACTCGTTTATGATTATAAACGGTGTTTCCGTATGGTATTCTTTTATTATTTGAGCTGTTTCGAGCGCTCTTTTTAATGGCGATGAAACGATAACATCAAACCTTGTTTGCGCGAGTTGTCTGGCTATCTCTTCAGCTTGCCGTATTCCGGCATTGTTTAACGGAACATCGGTGCTGCCTGCATATCGTTGTTGAATATTATAATCAGTTTCCCCGTGCCGAACAACAAATAAAATCATATTGATCCCTCCTGCCATATTACAATCCTGAGGCATCCAATTAAAATAAACTACCATCCGCCGATAGAATTTCTTTTATCAATATGCCTAAAGCAAACTGAGTATTGTCTGCTTCGATTATAGTCTCATTAAATAATTAATACCCGTAATTTTAAATCCGATACTTGTATAAAAGTTTATTATTGATTGGTTGGCATCCGAATCCATTTGTATGTGATTGACGTTAGATGCTCTGCATGTATTAATAAATTCGAGAATCAGCATTTTTCCTATACTCTTCCTCAACATATACGTTCTCAATAAAACCATATTTATCATAAGTCTTAAAATCTATGGCCTTTTGAATCGACCCGGTTAAAAATCCAACAGTCTTTTCGTCAATCTTTGCAACAAATGAAATACCATTATCGATTCTTTGTTTAAGATAGTTAATACCGCTTTCAGTATAAGGATACTCTATATTTTGGTCTTCCTAAAAAACATCAAACATTTTTCTAAAAAGTTTTTGTATTTCATCGTTTTCAATTGACTTTTTGATCACAATATTTTTCATCATACGTAACTCTCCTTGATGCATAATTTATTTCTGATTAAGCAGCATATTGATTAAGAATGCCTTATCCGTATTTTAACATGTAATACAAAAGAAGCCAACCGCAACAGCAATCGACTTCTTTCGACGAAAATGATGGTGCGGCCGGAGGGATTCGAACCCTCAAGCTTTCGCCGGCGGATTTTAAGTCCGCTGTGTATGCCGTTCCACCACGGCCGCGCGGTTTTATTATATGCGCGCGCTCCGCCCGCGTCAAGAAAGGCGCGCGCTGCAGCCGCCCGAAACGTTTCCGGCATGCGGCGGCGGCTTTTGGGCTGCCGGACGCTTTTACCGCCGCCAAAGCCGCATTTTCGGCTCCCCGGCGCGCCTTTGAGGGGCATAATAAAAGCAAATAGGGCGGGTACTTTACTTTCCGAAAAGGGAGCGCTATGATACCCGTGTACGCGCGCCTTGGGCGCGCGATGACGCTTATTTACGCCGGAAATCGGCGATACGGGCCGCGCGCAACGCGGCTTATGGCGGAGGTGACGCGCTTGATCGGCTTTCTCATCGGCCTCGCGTGCGGCGCGGGGGAGCTTTATCTTCTCGTTTTGCTCGCGCGTGCGCTACAAAACGCGGAATCGGGCAAAATACTGGCGTACGCGTTGCTCAAGCTCGCGCTGCTCGCGCTGGCGTTCGTGCCCGTGATCCTGTTCGTGCGGGACGAACTGCTCTGGTGCGGCGTGGGCGTCACCGCGACGCTGATCGTCGGGGCGTTCGTCGTCAATTGGAAAAACCGGCGCTCCGGGGAAGGAGATCAATAAGGCCTATGCAAACGCCATCCGCAGGGAAACTCGCGGCCATCGCGCTTTCGCTGCTCGTGGGCATACTCGCGCTCCTCGTCAGGCGCCGCGTCGCTTTGCCCGCAGCGGGGGAGGCGGGATACGCCCCCGCGAAGAAAAAGCGCAGGCTCTTCATGATGCTGGGCGTGCTCGGGCTGTGGCTGTTCAGCGGCCTGGTGCTGGGGCTTTTCCGCGTTGAGAGGGAAACGCTCGAGGTCACCATCAGCCCGGCCCGCGTGGAGCTTTTGGGCATATCAACGAGCACTTCGGTGATCGTCGCATGGATCGTGATCGCGGCGCTTGCCGTATTCGCAATACTTGTGCGCGTCTTGGCGATCCCCAGATTTCAGGAAACGCCGCGCGGGCTGCAGCTCGTGCTGGAAACGGCGGTCGGCGCCGTGTCGGATTTCACCAAAGGAAAGTTCGGCGGCCGCAGGAACGAGGCGCTCGCCGCCTACTTTTTCGCGCTCGCCGCGCTGTTCGTAGGCTCGGCCTTCGTGGAACTGCTCGGCCTTCGGCCGCCCACGACGGATCTGACCATGACGCTTTCCTACGCGCTGATCACCTTCATCCTGATCAACTACACGGGCATACGCAAAAAGGGCGTCAGGGGGCATCTTGCCAACTTCGCAAAACCCAACGCGCTCGTCACGCCCTTCAAGTTCCTTTCAGAGATCGCCATCCCGATTTCGCTCGCGTGCCGGCTTTTCGGCAACATGCTCGGCGGCATGATCGTGGTGGATCTGGTCTACATGGCGCTCGGCGCGTTTTCCGTAGGGATACCGGCGGTGCTGGGGCTTTATTTCAACGCCTTCCACCCGCTGATCCAGTTTTTCATATTCATCAATCTGTCCCTGACCTTTATCGGCGAAGCCGCGGAATGAACGACGAATGTTTTTAGGAGGGCATCTATTATGACGGATATAGGCATGATCGCCATCGGAGCGGGCTTGGCGGTGTTTACGGGCGTGGGCGCGGGCATCGGCATGGGCATCGCGACATCCAAGGCGGTGGACGCCGTGGCGCGGCAGCCCGAGGCGAGCGGGAAGATCAATTCCCTTCTGATACTCGGCCTGGCGCTGACCGAATCCACGGCGATCTACGGTTTCGTGACGGCGCTCGTGATGATCTTCACCATGGGCAGATAAGCCCGCACGGGGGAGGAATTGACATGGAATTTCACCTGATCGATTTCATCGAGCACATACTCAACGTCGTCGTGCTCTTCCTGCTGCTGCGAACCTTTCTTTACGATCCGGTGAGCAGGTTCATGGCCGAGCGCGAGGCGAGGTACGCGGATGAGCGCGCGCAAATCGACGCCGGAAGGGCGGAGGCGGACGCGCTCAAGGCCAAATACGAAGCCTCTCTCGAGGACGCGAAGCGCGAAGCCGAGAACCTCGCCGCGGAAAAGCTCAGGGCCGCCGAGCGCGAGGCGGAGGACATCCGCGCAAAGGCGCGGCAGGAGGCGCAGCGCGCGCTCGCGCAGGCGCACGCGCAGGCGCAGTTCGAGCGCGGCGAAATGCTCGGCGAGCTCAAAGACCAGACCGCGCTTCTCGCCATCGACCTTGCCGGACGCATACTGGGGCGCGAGGTCAGCGCTGCGGACAACCAGAGCCTGATCGACGGCTTCTTTGAAAAGGTGGGCTGAGCATGGAGCTCAAGGGCGAACTGTATATCGCGGGGCCCTTCGGCGAGGCGCAGATCTCGTCCGTGGGCGCGCATTTCGCGCGCCTGCTCGGCCGGGAGGTCGTCTTCGAGGTCCGGCGCGACGAAAGCCTGATCGGCGGCTTCCTCGCGATGGTGGACGGCAAGGTGTACGACGCGAGCGTCGCCTCGCGCATGAGGGACGCGCGGCGCCACCTCATCGCGAAGAACTGAGCGCGGCGCGAAGCGGAACAGGAGATGGCGAATATGGATACGGCCGCAAAGCAGATCGGCGCGACGCTCAGGCGGCGCCTCGAGGCATACGAGAACAAACCCATCGTCTACGAATACGGCACGGTGCTTTCCGCGGGAGACGGCGTCGTGCGCATAGCGGGTTTGGCGCATTCGCGCTACGGCGAGCTGATCGCGTTTGAAAACGACGTGTTCGGCATGACGCTGGACCTGGAACTGGGCGGCGTGGGCGCGGTGCTACTCAACAGCGTGGACGACGTGCGCGCGGGCGAGCGCGTGTGCGGCACGGGCAGGGTGGTCGAGGTGCCCGTGGGCGAGGAGCTGCTGGGGCGCGTCGTCGATCCCATCGGCACGCCCATCGACGGCAAGCCGCTCGCGGCCTCGCGCATGCGCCCGGTAGAATCCCCCGCGCCGCGCATCATCGACCGGCACGGCGTGAACGAGCCGCTCATGACAGGCCTCCTCGCGGTGGACAGCATCATCCCCATAGGCCGCGGCCAGAGGGAGCTCATAATCGGCGACCGGCAGACGGGCAAGTCCACCATCGCCATAGACACCATCATCAACCAGCGCGGCAAGGGCGTGCTGTGCGTATACGCCGCCATCGGGCAGAAGGTCTCCACGCTCGCGCAGATCTATGAAACACTGTCCGCCGCGGGGGCGATGGAGTATACCGTCATCGTCGCGGCGACGGCGGGCGACTGCGCCGCGCTCCAGTATCTCGCGCCGTACGCGGGCTGCGCCGTCGCGGAGCAGTTCATGTACGACGGGCGCGACGCGCTCATCGTCTACGACGATCTGTCAAAGCATGCCGTCGCCTATCGCGCCATGTCGCTGCTTTTGCACCGGCCGCCGGGGCGCGAGGCGTACCCGGGGGATGTGTTCTACCTGCACAGCCGCCTGCTTGAGCGCGCCGGGCACCTCAGGGCGGAGCTCGGCGGCGGATCGCTGACGGCGCTTCCCATCGTGGAAACCATGGCGGGCGACATCTCGGCCTATATCCCCACGAACGTCATCTCGATCACGGACGGGCAGATCTACCTTGAGCCGGAGCTGTTCCACGCGGGCGTGCGCCCCGCGGTGAACGTGGGCCTTTCGGTTTCGCGCGTCGGCTCCGCCGCGCAGAAGAAGGCCATGCGCAAGGTCGCCAAAAGCCTCCGCCTGACGCTCGCCCAGTTCCGAGAATTGCAGGTGTTCGCGCAGTTCGGCTCCGACATCGACGCCGTGACGAGGGGCATACTCGACAACGGGGAGCGCCTTTCCGAAACGCTCAAGCAGAACCAGCACGAGCCGCTGCGGATGAGCGAGCAGGTGCTGCTGCTCTTCGCGGTGATGAACGGCTCCCTCAAGGATGTGCCCTGCGAAAACGTGCGCGCCTTCAACGCGGGACTGTTGCATTATGCCGGTACGCGCTTTGCGAAGCTGCTCGACGCCATCGAGGAAACGGGCGACCTCGACGATGCGCAAACCGCCGGGCTTCGCGAATGCATCGAAGGATACAGGCTGACCCGGTCCGGGGACTGATCGCCCGAACGCGCTGTTCGGGCGGGGAAGGAGAACGCCATGCCAGGCATGAGCGACATCCGCTTCCATATTAAGAGCGTGAAGCAGACGCGTCAGATCACCAACGCGATGCGGCTTGTTTCCGCTGCGCGCATGCGCCGCGCGCTCGCAGGCATACAGCGCAACCGGGCGTACTTTTTCCGCGCGCTCGACGTGATCACCGACATCCGCGCGCATACGGGCGAGACCGAGCACCCCTACATCCATGGCCGCGAGGGCCGCAAGGCGGCCTACATCGTCGTGGCGGGCGAACGCGGGCTTTCCGGCTCCTACAACCGCGACGCGATCGCTTTGGCCGAGCGCGGCATGGCGGGACGGCAGATCGCCCGACTCTTCACCGTGGGGGCAGTCGCGACGTTTCATTTCCAACGCGCGGGCTTCGAGCCCGATGCGCGCTTCGAGCGGCTCGCCGAGCGCCCGCGGCTCGAGGAGGCGCGAAGGTTCGCCGCGATATTGACGGATCTGTACGACGGCGGCGAGATCGACGAATTGCACATCGTATATACGCATTTTTTCAGCACGGTTTCCCACAGCCCGAGGGATCACAGGCTGCTGCCCATAGAGCTTGGCGACTTCGATTTCAAGCGCCCCGGAGGCGTGGGCGTGCGGCCGGTCGAAACGGATATCCTTTACGACCCCTCTCCCCGGAAGGTGCTCGACGCGCTGATCCCCCAACTGATCGTCGGCTTCCTCTACGGCGCGATGGTCCACGCGTACGCGAGCGAGAACTGCACGCGCATGACCGCCATGGAGAACGCCACGCGCAGCGCGGACGAGATGATCGAAAAGCTGACGCTCAAGTACAATTCCGTGCGCCAGCTCTCCATAACCAACGAGCTTGCCGACATCATCGGCGCGGCCAACGCCGCCAACGCGGCGGCGGCCGCCGAACAGGCAGTCAAAGCGGAGGAATATCAGGCATGACGGATCAAAACATGCACGGCACGATCATACGCATCACGGGGCCCGTGCTCGACGTGCGCTTTGAAACAGGCAGCGAGCCCGCGCTCAAGACGCTGCTCGTCACCGAAGGCGAGCCTGTCGTGCACATCGAGGTGGCGCAGCACCACGCGCCGGGCGTCATCCGCGCCATCGCGCTCGAGCCGACCGAGGGCCTTTGCTGCGGCGCGCGCGTGCGCAACACCGGCGGCGGCATACGCGTGCCCGTGGGCGAGAAGGTGCTCGGCCGCGTGATCGACTGCCTCGGCCGCCCCATAGACGGCTTGGGCGGGATCGACGCGCCGCTGCGGGACATCCACCAGCCGCCGCCCTCGTTCATGATGCAGCGGCCCTCGACGACGCTGTTCGAAACGGGCATCAAGGTCATAGACCTGCTCGCGCCGTATCCCGTGGGCGGCAAGATCGGCCTGTTCGGCGGCGCGGGCGTGGGCAAGACCGTGGTGATACTCGAATTGATCCACAACATCGCCAAGCACCGCGGCGGCTATTCCGTGTTCGCGGGCGTGGGGGAGAGGAGCCGCGAGGGCACCGACCTCATCAACGAGATGCGCGAGAGCGGCGTCATCGCCCGCACGTCCCTCGCCTTCGGGCAGATGAACGAACCGCCGGGCTCGCGCATGCGCGTGGCGCTCGCGGGGCTGACCATGGCCGAATACATGCGAGACGAGATGCGCCAGGACGTGCTGCTTTTCATCGACAACATCTTCCGCTTCGTGCAGGCAGGCAACGAGGTTTCCGCCCTGCTCGGGCGCATGCCCTCGGCGGTGGGCTACCAGCCCACGCTCGCCAACGAGCTGGGCGAAATGCAGGAGCGCATCGCGAGCACGCCGCGCGGTTCCATCACCTCGGTGCAGGCCGTCTACGTCCCGGCGGACGACCTGACCGATCCCGCGCCGGCGGCGATCTTTTCGCATCTGGACGCCACGACCGTGCTTTCGCGCGCGATCGCGGAAATCGGCATCTACCCCGCGGTGGACCCGCTCGCCTCCACATCGCGCATACTCGAGCCTTCCATCGTGGGCGAGCGCCACTATCAAGTCGCGCGCCGCGTGCAGGAAACGCTGCAGCGCTACCACGAATTGCAGGACATCATCGCCATACTCGGCATGGACGAACTTTCCGAGGAGGACCGCGCCACGATCTACCGCGCGCGAAAGATACAGAACTTCCTCTCGCAGCCCATGCACGTCGCGGAAGTGTTCAACGGCGAGCCCGGCCGCTTGGTCCCGCTCGCGGATACCGTGGCGAGCTTCGAGGAAATCGTCGACGGCAAGGCGGACGACATACCCGAGTCGATGTTCCTGCTCACGGGCGATCTCGACGAGGTCCGCGCGAAATACAGGGAGTCGGGGGAGGCGCAGAAGAATGGCTAAGACCTTCCGCCTCATGGTGCTTACCCCGGAGCGCGAGTTCTTCAACGGGGACGCGGCGTATGTTGGCGTGAACACCATCGCGGGCTCGATCGGCGTGCTCGCGGACCACATCCCCATGGTGTCCGCGCTCGACGTGGGCACGCTGACCATCCGCGCGCAAGATGGGGGCGCGCGCACCGCCTTTCACTCGGAGGGCTTCATCGAGGTGCGCGCCGACGGCGTGTACGTGCTCTGCCAGGCCTGCGAGTGGCCGGAGGAGATCGACGAGAAGCGCGCCCTCGAAGCGGAGCACCGCGCCGAGGAGCGCCTCGCCCGTCCCGCCGAGGACGCCCAGGTTTTCAAGCGCAACAGGGTCGCGCTCATGCGGGCCCTTACCCGGCGCAAGATCAAATCGATGTCCAGTATCAACACGCGCTGAAGCGACGGGCCGGGTACGCCGGCCTTTTTCATATTCGCTTCCTTACGAGAGCAAAAAAGCCCGCCGGCATACGGCCGACGGGCTGAAGCTTATTTGAGATTGGCGGCTGCCTCGCGGCGATCGCCGATGCGGGTTACTCGTGCGCGCATACCCACGGACTGAGCTGCAGGCTGACGTCGCTGATGCTGACGGTCTGCCCGAGCACGAAGCCGGCGATGTTCTGCACGCGGAAGTTGATGGGCGGCGCGTCCTGCGCCACGGTAAAGCCGGCGGCAAAGCCCGCGATGGAGGAGCCGCTGACCTGATTGTATACGGCGAGGTAGTAGATCTGCGTGTCGAGCAGCGTGACCGGGCTGACCAGCGGGAGCGTAAACAGCCCCGGCGCGATCGCGCTGGCCGTGCTGGTCAGGGCGATGACGGTTGCGCTGGTGGTCGAGGTCGGCTGGAGGATGGCCATCTGGAAGCTGCCGGTGACCGCGCCGTCCTGAATGACGTAGGCGGACATCTGGCTGACGGTGATGCTGTTGCTGCCGC
This sequence comes from Firmicutes bacterium ADurb.Bin248, assembly GCA_002069725.1. Taxonomy (GTDB): domain Bacteria; phylum Bacillota; class Clostridia; order Christensenellales; family CAG-138; genus Phil1. Next base: position 84,087 of record MWBW01000006.1, read on the forward strand.
TGTAAGCGAGCGCGCCGACGGCCTGGCTGACGCCGCCGCCCTGGTTGAAGGCGACGCCGGCGTTTACGTTGCCGATGTTTGTCGTTTCAAGCAAGTTGCCGCCGGTAGCGCCCGTGGGGCCGGTCGGCCCGATGGGGCCCTGGACGCCCTGCGGCCCTTGCAGACCCTGAGGCCCCTGCGCGCCTTGCGCGCCCTGCGGACCCTGAGGTCCCTGCGGGCCTTGTGCACCCTGCGCGCCTTGCGCGCCCTGCGGCCCTTGCGGACCCTGCGCGCCGGCAGCGCCTTGTGCGCCCTGTGCGCCTGTCGCGCCCTGAGCACCCTGAGCACCCTGAACGCCCTGCGGCCCTTGTGCACCCTGCGCGCCTTGCGCGCCTTGTGCGCCTGTCGCGCCCTGCGCGCCGGTTGCGCCCTGCGCGCCCGTAGCGCCCTGCGCGCCCTGTATGCCTTGCGGGCCCTGAACGCCCTGCGGCCCTTGTGCACCCTGCGCGCCTTGCGCGCCTTGTGCGCCT